>WFTN01000114.1 GCA_015485455.1 Planctomycetota bacterium
GAATGAATGAAAACCTGCCGTTGGTTCTCAGATGAGCCCTAATTATAATCGTCCGCTCGTTTCCCTGCGGGACGAGTCATACGTTGACTATTTTCTTCTCTAAGAGGAGTTCGATCTCGGGGCAGTCCGCACAAACCTCTAATTCAAAACGGTTTATGCCAGACGAACCAGGATCGGCAGCAGTTCACACCATGAACTCCGAGAACAATGACGGCCACCAGGTCGAGACCATCAAACAAGCCACGATCCGCTTTGCCGGTGACTCTGGCGATGGAATGCAAATCACCGGTACCCAATTCACCAACACTTCTGCGATTTTTGGCAACGATCTTGCCACCTTCCCAGATTATCCTGCGGAGATTCGCGCTCCAGCTGGAACGATCCCTGGTGTTTCTGGTTTTCAAGTTCGTTTTTCGAGTTTTGACATCCATACGCCGGGAGACCAGCCGGATGTCCTGATCGCCATGAACCCGGCGGCTCTCAAGACCAACCTCAAGGATCTGAAGCCCGGTGGCATCGTCATCATCAACAGTGATAATTTCGAAAAGGGCGACTTGCAAAAAGCCAAGTACGAAGTCAGTCCCCTCGAAGACAGCACCCTCGATGGCTACCGAGCTGTCAAAGTGCCCCTCAACAAACTCACCAAAGAAACGCTGAAAGACCACGGTTTGGGGCCCAAGGTTGTCATGCGCTGCAAGAACTTCTTCGCTCTCGGTATTGTCTATTGGCTCTACCAGCGGCCAATGGAAACCACCATTAGCTACCTTGACCGAGAATTCGGTCAGAAGAAGAAGCGGCCGGAAATTGCCGCTGCCAACATTGCCGTCCTGAAAGCGGGTTACAACTACGCCGACATCACCGGCGAGTTCCAATCCCAATACGAGGTGCCCAAGGCCAAGTTGACTCCTGGTACCTACCGTAACATTCAGGGCAACATGGCAGTTGGCTTGGGGCTCATTGCCGCCAGTTTGCAGGCAAAGTTGCCACTTTTCTTGGGCTCGTACCCCATCACCCCAGCGACAGATATCTTGCAGCAGCTCGCGGCCTATAAGAACTTTGGCGTGGTAACATTCCAAGCAGAAGACGAAATCGCTGGCATTTGCTCCGCTATTGGCGCGTCCTTCGCCGGTAGTTTTGCAGTCACAACCACCAGTGGACCAGGCATTGCCCTTAAGTCAGAAGCCATGAACTTGGCGGTCATGACAGAGCTGCCTTTGGTCATCGTCAATGTTCAAAGAGGCGGACCTTCCACTGGTATGCCAACAAAGACAGAGCAATCTGACCTTCTTCAATGCCTCTACGGTCGAAACGGTGATAGTCCAATTCCTGTCGTCGCATCTTGCTCTTCATCGGAAGCTTTCGACGCCACCATTGAAGCCAGTCGAATCGCCCTCAAATACATGACTCCTGTGGTACTTCTCACCGATGGTTACATTGCCAACGGTGCTGAGCCATGGCTCTTGCCCGATTTGGACACATTGCCAAACTTAGAAGTCAACCGTCCAACTGAAGCCGACAAAGAGACTTATCAGCCATATGGCCGCGATGAAACAACTCTGGCTCGTCCATGGGCAGTCCCAGGAACACCGGGCTTGCAACACCGCATCGGCGGTTTGGAAAAAGAGGACCTCAGCGGCAACGTCTGCTACGACCCAAGTAACCATCAGAAGATGACCGATCTTCGCATGGAAAAGGTCGAGCGTATCGCCAACGACATCCCAGAGTTCTCTTTGATGGCCGGTAGCACAGACGACAAAGTCTTGGTCTTAGGTTGGGGCTCAACCTTGGGTGCCATCACAGCCGCGGTCGAAGAACTACGGACCGCTGGCCGCTCCGTTGCTCAAGCTCACCTCCGCCACCTTAACCCCTTCCCGAAGGGGCTGGCTGAGACGCTTGCCAAGTTCGATCACGTCATCGTGCCAGAAATGAACAAGGGTCAGTTGTCGCTTGTGTTGCAGGGTAAGACTTGCATCCAAGTCGAGTCCTTCACCAAAGTGACAGGGCTTCCATTCATGACCAACGAAATCATCGCAAAAGTCAACGAGTACCTGGGGTAATAACATGGCTACCGAAACAGCACCTTTGAAGAAAAAAGACTTCAAAACCGACCAAGACGTGCGCTGGTGTCCAGGGTGTGGCGATTATGCCATCCTCAACTCCATCCAAGCCGTCATGGCAAAATTGGGTCGCAAGAAAGAAGATGTGGTCTTCGTGTCAGGCATTGGCTGTTCTAGTCGATTCCCCTACTACATGGAAACCTACGGCTTTCACACCATCCACGGTCGCGCTCCCGCCATTGCATCTGGAGTCAAGATCGCCAACCCAGACTTAGATGTTTGGTTGGTGACCGGAGATGGTGATGCCATGTCCATTGGTGGCAACCATTTGATCCATGCTTTACGGCGCCGGGTCAATCTTAAGATCCTGATGTTCAACAACAGAATCTACGGTTTGACAAAGGGTCAATACTCTCCCACCAGCCCTTTGGGCAAAGTGACCAAAACATCCCCCATGGGATCATTGGATACACCGTTTAACCCGATTCACTTGGCCCTGGCATCGAAGGCTTCCTTCATTGCCCGTTCCATTGATGTCATGGGACCTCACTTGCAAGACGTCTTGATGCAAGCTGCCCAACACGAAGGCAGCGCCTTCATCGAGATCTTCCAAAACTGCAACATCTTCAACGATGGCGCTTTCGAACATGTCACAGGTCGCGACGTGCGGGCCGACCAATTGGTCGACCTCCAGCACGGACAAAAGTTGATCTTTGGCAAAGAAAAAGACAAAGCCATTGTCATGGATGGCTTCGCACCCAAAGTTGTGCCACTTGCAGGCACCGACGAAGATGCCATCCTCACTTGGGACATGGATGCCAACCCAGCACTGGCCTATTTGCTGGCAGGCATGGAAGAAGGGGTTATGCCAACTCCCATCGGTGTCTTCCGTAATACCAAGCGCGTATCATTCGACGCCGGTGTTCATCAACAAATCAAGGAAGCCACTGAAAAGCATGGAAAAGGAGACCTTAAGAGTCTTATCTATGCAGGCGACCTCTGGGAAGTGAAGTAGCACCAAGTAAGGCCACCGCAAGAAAACCCAAGAGCCATCAGCCGACAGTGCTGGTGGCTCTTTTTCTTTTGCACAGACAGTCATTGCCGATCCCGGCTAACTGACAAAGGACTTCTTAAAGTAATTCGGCCTACCACTGAAAAAACCGACATGGGAATTTTGTGTTTCGTGGCATTTACTGGTCGCTTCACCGATAATCTATGAACAATTGTTATTGACCGGGAGCGCCTCTTTGAGTTCACACAATTCCGACGACACCCCCCCAGAGTTTTCTACCCACGAAAACGATAAAACCGAGTTCGTTTCTCGTGAAGCCGATGCGCTGTCAGAAGGTGACTCCTCTCTCTTCAAGACCCAGGTGGGAAGCGAATTCCGCTTGGGCCCCTATCGCATCATCAAAGAACTGGGACGAGGCGGCATGGGCATTGTCTATCTGGCCGAAGACCAAGATCTCAAACGACAAGTTGCTCTCAAGGTCTTGCCGCCGACGTTCGGAACAGCACCCGCCATGTTAGCTCGATTCAAACGCGAGGCAGAAGTAGCCTCTCGCTTAGATCACCCCAATATCTGCGGCGTGCTGAGGGTCGGAGAAACCGATGGTAAGCACTGGATTGCCATGCGCCATATCGTCGGAGACGGTCTTGATGAGATGCTCCGAAGCGACGAATCGATGTCACGGTTATCCAGCTCAATCTCCAGCCGCACTGTCGGTGGTATGCCATCAGAGTTGGCAGCCAAACTCACAACACTCGAGACAGTAGCCAAAGCGCTACAAGTGGCCCACGATGCCGGCGTCGTTCATCGCGATCTCAAGCCAGGGAATATCATCGTCAATGAACAACGGGAGCCGGTGGTTTTGGACTTCGGTTTGGCAGTCGATTTACAAGACGGAGACGGGGTCGCTTTAACTCAATCGGGCGACGTCCTGGGCACCCCTTACTACATGGCACCGGAGCAAATTCGCGGGGAAACGAATCGTGCGGACCATCGGGTCGATATCTGGGCTATGGGCGTGATGCTATTCGAAATGGTTACGGGAATTCGGCCATTCGACGGCGCCACTCGAGATGCTCTCTACCGTTCAATCCTTGAAGACGAACCCCCTCAACTCAGAAAGTACCTCCCCCATGCTCCCAAAGACTTACAAACAATCATTGAAACTGCCTTAGCGAAGCAAACCGAAAAACGCTACGCATCAGCTTCGGCTCTGGCGGAAGACTTGCGCGCCCTTATGGAAATCCGCCCCATCCATGCCCGGCCTGTGGGAATCGTGGAGAAAACTGTCAAGATGGCTCGACGGCGTCCCGCTTTGGCAACACTCATTTTGGCGCTGATAGTCATCCTGCCAACCATCGCCGCTCTGTTGACTTCTCGGGCGAAAGACCAAGAGAAAATCGGCGCCGCATTGGAGCAGGCCCGCACCCAAATCAAATCAGAAGTGACCGAAGGAAGACTGAGGGCTGCCCGCTCTGCCCTAGTCGCTGGCCGGCAGATCGCCAAGGAAAGTACATGGCAATCGGACTTGGAATCCCGCATCGCTGCCTTGGAGGACGATGAAAAGGCTCGGACGATTCTGTTAGACGACGACAGCGATCCTCAAGGGCACATGGCTGTGAAGTTCCTCAAAAACCTCGTCAAGAGAAGGCCAGCAGACACTTCTCCTCACGTTTGGCTGGCACTGGCCTACAGCAAACAAGGTCGCCAGAACAAAGCACGAGAAGAATTAGCTAAGCTGCCCCAAGGGAAGGTTTACTTAGCCACCTTCAACCTTGATTCCGATGCCCTAGCCAAAGAAGAACCTCAGAGTCACCTGCGCGGCATGTTTGAGGTGATGCTGCTTTCTATGCGCGGTCGATCCTTGGCATCCTTGCAACGGTTAGAGCGACTTATGGAATCAGGAGCAAACCAACCAGCCCTGGCCTGGGTTGCGGCAGAGCAGGCAACGCGCATACAGGACTTCCGCGCAGCTTTGGCCTACGCCAGCAAGGCCAAGAGTCTCATGGGTGAACTCACACCACTTCAACTGGGACGATATTCCGTGCATCTTCGACGCGCTGGGCTGACGGACTTGGCCCTCAAGAGCGCAGAAGAAGCCCATGCCAGGCTGCCCCAAAACCCCTTCCTTCGTGTCCATCTGGCAACTGCCTACGCTGATGCTGGTAAGGAAGAACAAGCGGTGGCCGCCTACAAAAGTCTGATTGCAGATGAACCCAATTTAGGCGTGGCCTACCGCAACTATGCCAGCGTCCTTATCGAGCAAGAGGAATACCAAGCCGCCCTGTCCATCAGCAAACGATCTATCGAATTGGACAAGACCGACCCAGGTGTTTGGGTCAACCATGCCGCGGTCCAGCAAAAGCTTGGGAAAAGCAAGGAAGCCCTGGCCTCCCTCGACCAGGCGATTCGTCTACGCCCCAATTTCCCCTTTGCTATGCACAACCGAGCAACATGCCTCAAAGACCTGGGGCGCTTGGAAGAAGCAAAAGATGCGGCACAAGCAGCCCTCAAACTGAAGCCAGACTATCCTGAATGCCACTACACCTTGGGTGCAATCTACTTGGCACAAGGAAAAGACGCCGAGGGTTTATCGGCGTTCGAAAAGGCCGCGGAACTCCAACCTTCACTGTCCATCGTACATGAAGGTATTGGCACGATTCACCTCAGGGCGAATCGATTCGCCAAAGCTCTGACTTCCTACCAAGCGGCCCTCAAGAGCAATCCAACAGCCCACATGGCATGGGTTCATTTGACACTGGTTTACGAGGGTTTAGGCGATCTCCCAAAAGCCCTTGAAGCTGGAAAGCAAGCCATCATTTTTTATCCCACAGACATCCAAGCCAATCTGAACTATGGTTCGGCTCTCATTCACGCTCAGCAGTTGGATGAAGCGATCCATGTCTTCCAGAACCTCTTAGATGTGGCCCCAAAGGAAGACCGCATCTTCTTGATGTTGGCGACTTTGCTGGCGGCCAAGGACACACCCATGGCCACCGGATTCCTGCTTTGCCTTGAAGGAAGAAAGAGCCCCTTCTTCCAGCACATTCAGCAATTCACCGAGCCTTTGGTCGCCGGAACTGCCGGCCAAAGCGAAGATCACATCCTGATCCAAGTCTGCCAATTACGCTCCGAGATCGGCTCGAAGAAACTAAGTGAAGAACAGTCGAAAAGACTGAAGGAGCTAGCTGAACGTTTCGAGACCCTGCCAAAAGGCAAGACGAGTCCCGAACGAGCCAGCAATTTGGCGGCGGCTTACACGTTGGCACGACTTCTCGAACAAGAGAGTGCTTGGCCAGGAGAAACGTCCTCGTCGTTGAAAAAGCTCTTAAGCCAAGAGATTGCTGACCGAGACGCCGCATGGAAGCAATCAGCAGCTGAGATCAAAGAGAACCGTGACCAAGCCGCCCGGAAGATTCGTCAGAGCGCAGGAGTGCCAGGGAGCAAGCCATCTTAGGTCGATTCATTCATGAGAGCGAGATCGTTGTGTGAGAAAATGCCCCGCAAAGAAGGCTATGAACAACAATGCTTACTTAGGACTTCTTTTCAGAACACAACACAGCCAGGAGTAGCAGAGTGTCCGCAATCATAACCAGGATTACGACCTCACGTGGATAATCTCTGAGATCTTCTCTTAGTTCATGGGACCACGTGGTCGTGAATTATTCTTAGGGTCGGCGAAGTAAGGAAATGCAGCCGTCCATCCGGCTTCGTAGTTCTTCAATGTCATTGTGGGCCTTGGCGAACATCAAACAGCCTTCGACGTAGGCCATGATCCGTTTGGCACCCTCTTCCGGGTCTACAGCGTCTTCGATTTTGAACTCGGCAATCAGCTCTTTCACCAAGATGGCCATCCCCGAACAACTATGCTGCATCAACTGGTTGACGTGTTCACCCATACTGGCGTCAGCTTGAGCCACCTCCAAGGCAATGTTTCCCAGCAAACAACCATGGATATTGTCTGGATCTTCAGCAAGTTCCTGATTTGCCGCCAAGAAAGACTCACAGATGAGATCCAACTTCTCGCGAGCCGAAACTGGGGTGGCCAACACATGCATCTGCTTCTCGGCCATCAGCATCGAGTAATGGGTGAGGGCCTCTCGGGCTAAAGAGACCTTGGATGGAAAGAAGTGATAAAAGGTTCCTTTGTTCACTTCCGCCTCCTGGCAGATCTCCTTGGTGCCCACAGCGGAAAACCCCTTCCGGTAGAAGAGCTTTGTGGCCGCAGCAATCAATCGTTCTTTGCTACTCATACCGAAGGCTCCCGGAAATCTTTCCACTATTTAGGCCAGACTCTTGACTGACCGGTCAGTTGGCACTATTGTCCGTCGTGCTGAAGATGCTGTCCAACCAAGGCACTGAGGTCTCGTGGACCACAAAGCGCGCGAGGTTGGGCGCCGCAGCGCACATTTATTAACAAATCCTTGACCACTCGGTCAAGACGACGAAAATAAGAACCGGCCAAGAGAAGAGGCTCAACCATGTCTGACGGAAATCCGTCCCTCATTGCGGCAAGATTCACCTATCGCTACCGTTTCGTCACCAGCATTTTTGTCCTGGCTCTTGTCATTGGCTTCTTCGCCAGGGGTGCTGCCACTGTCAGCAGTTTCGATGAGGGCTTGACTCGCATTGGGGATGTCTCCAACGGACTGAAGGAGCAACCCCCAACCGTCTTTGATTCGCGCATGGATATCTGGTTCGACGAGGCAGATCCTGCGGTTGGCACCTACAATCAAATCGAAGATCGCTTCGTATCAGAAGATTTCGTCATGGTGGCTTTCAAAGAGGATGATCACCCTTTCGGAGTCTTTAGCCCCAATTCCCTGTCTGCCATTGCCCGACTCTCCCAACAATTCATGACGATTCCTGGGGTGAGACATGTTCGCAGCCTCACCGTCAATCCTTGGATTCGCTGGGGCAGAATCGAAGACGATACCGGGGCAGAAGATGGTCTCATTATTTCTGACCTCTTCGAAGGGGATCCCCTCGGCTACAGCCGTCACGATGTCATCGAACGCATGATTGCCGTACTCGGCGCTTCTCGAACCGCTAAGAAAGTCGGAAAGGCCGCAGTGCTGGAGGTCCTCGGAGAACAAGCCAACTTCGATGACTACATCGGCGAGCCCAGGCTCCTGGGCACGATCATCAATGAGAGTGGCACGGTGGCAGCCATCCAATTGCAGATTCGTCGACCCAAAGACGCATCCGCTGGGGTGGACATACCCGAACTCATGAGCCATGAGCTTGCGTCCAACCTGTACTCGACAAAATTTCAACAGGCGGCTCTTCGAGGCATCGCACATTTCTTGCGCCTTGAGGCGGGGACGGCCCCACCGACAGCCGAGCGCGCAGGTTTGCAAGATTGGATCAACAGCCTCGAACCCGGTGAAAAGAAAAAGGCACTTCTGTTTGAACTGAACGATCCAACCCGCAATTTCATGGTGGATGAGCATGGCAATAACCGCCGTAAATTTCACGCCTATGACCCCGATGGCACGGGAGGTTGGATCGACCGCACAGACCCGAGCAACCCTGAAGTGGCCCCCCCTGACTTCAAGCCCAGCCCTCTCAGCACCTATCAATATCGCGTTGGAGGGGTCCCTACTTTCGAGCTAAATTTCGAAGACGTAGGTATGTCTGATGCGAAGTTCATCCCCCTGATGTTTCTGGTCATCGCCGTCTCCCTACTCATCGTCTTTCGAAAGGTCGTGGGAGTTCTTGCACCCCTAGCTGTGGTGTTCGGCTCCATCTTCGGCATGGTTGGTTTTTCGCTTTCTCAAGGAAACCTCTTCAATAACCTGACAATGATCGCTCCAAACATGGTGACTGCCGTCGGCATCGCGGATGCCATTCATTTGGTCGCTGCTTGGATGGCCCTCAGATCAAAATACGAATACAAGAGCGATCTAATCATTGAAGTCATGAGTAAGAATGCCCTCCCCGTACTCCTCACGTCCATCACAACGGCCATTGGCTTCTTCTCTTTGACAGTTAGTACGATTCTCCCCGTGAGGATGCTTGGCACTATCGCCGGCTTGGGAACTCTTTTCGCCTACCTGCTATCCATGTCTATCGTCCCAGCAATTCTTTCATTGGTCCCCCACAAGAACCCCAAACAAAAGAAACCATCAGGCATGACCACCTTCTTTTCAGAAGAGCGGGCCACAAAGCTCGTCACATTTCTGATTGGAAAGCGGAAACAGATACTTGCGTTCTCGAGCATCGTCATCGTTGTTTCACTTGTCGGAGTTTCTCGGATCGAAATCGATTCCGACTTTCGTGGCATGTTCCCGGATGACAACAAGGTCATGTCAGAATTCACCTGGATCGAGAATCACCTGGGGGGCGTGGGGGATCTTGAAATCGTCTTCGAAGCGCCGAGATCCCAAAGAACCCTGGCGGATCTCAGCGACGACGAGCGCCAAGAGTTAGAGGACCTCAAGTTAAGAGCAGCTCTATCGGCCCAGGGTGAGTCCAAGAATCTGTCTGACGGAGAACAAAAAGAACTCGCTCTGCTCACCTCGAAAGAAGAAGACATCAATCGTGGCCGGATTGGTGTGGACCCCACTTTTCTGGGGGCTGTTGCAGCATTCGAGGATCGCCTAAGGTCTGAGTCAAAGAAAGAAGGTTCACCCGTTCGCATACTCACCGACCTCATCAGTCCCCTCGACGTTCTGAGGAAGATGCACCAAGTTCAAAACGAAAATAGGGCGGCGGCCTATCGCGTCCCCAATGAATCTGACGTTCAAGAAGAAGCTCGTCAACCCAGGCTTAGCTATGATGAATGGACCGAAGAATGGCAACTAACTCCAGCCCAAACTGGCTCGAACCTCATTGCACAATATTACCTGCAATATGAAAACGGGGCCAAGCCTGGCGAGAACCTCTCGACCCAACTCAGTGGCAATCGTACCCACTTTCGAATGCAGGGGCGCCTACTTCAAGCGCCAACTCTCACTCTTCTCGCCGCCTTCAATCGTATTCGAGAGATCGCTTTCGATGAGTTCCCCCTACTCACAACAACTCTGCATCTGGATGGCGACGAAATACCGCATTCCGCTGACATGACTTTGTCGGGGAAAATGCTTCTCAATGCTCGCACTATGGATGTCTTCTCCAAGGGGTTCTTGACCTCCATGTCCATCGCACTCATGGCCATCACAATCCTCATCGCCATCATTTTCCGGTCATTGCGCTTGGCGGTGATTAGCATCGTGCCCAACATTCTGCCCATCGCAATTCCCTTGAGTTTCTTTGGTATCTTCGGCGTTGCCCTCCATGGTCCAGCTATCCTCGTCTCTTCCATTGCCTTAGGAGTTTGCGTTGATGATACGATCCACTTCTTCACACAATTCGCTCGGGGTAAGAAACAGGGACTGAGCAACCGCCATGCCTTGGTGCGCATGTTTCAGGAAAGCGGAACCGCCGTCGTCCTTACTTCGATCGTGCTCATGTTAGGTTTCTGCTCTTTGGCCTTGTCCGAATTTACTCCCAACAAGATCATGGGATATTTGGCAGTTGGTATGATTGGCTTGGCACTCATAGCAGACCTAATCGTGGCCCCGGTTCTTTTGAGCCTATTGCCGGAGAAGGACTCACAGGCCGACGAGATCGAATCAGAAAATGAAACAAAGAATGCGACTCTTCAACACGTCTAAGGACCAATAACAATGAGACATCAATCAAGAACACTCCTTTGGGTAGTCATGGCCTTCGTTCTGTCCCATTCCGTGAGTCTAGGGCAGCAAGTAAAGAAAGAGCAAAAGGCAGTCAACAAGTCGGGGGTGCCCTTCCCCAAGACTCCAACCTTCTCAACTGAAGAACCGGCAGTTTACGGCAAACAGTTGGCAAAATTCGCTGACCTTTACGAGCAAGGCTGGGTGGACGAAGTTTCTCGAGGTCGCATGACACTGACGGATGCCGGAGGCGATTCTGTCAAAAGAACGTTTTCTCGTCGAAGCCTGGAAGGAGCTGTTAAGGGCGACAAATTCCTCATTGGCTTTCTTTCCCCCAGCGAGATCAAAGGTGTCAAGGCGCTCACGTTTGAAAACCCAGGAAGCTCTGACGACAACTGGCTCTACTTACCATCAAACAAACGTGTTCGGCGCATCTCTGGTGCCAATAATACGGCAAGTTTCCAAGGCACGGAGTTTACCTATGAAGACTTGGTGAACTTGGACTACCGCGAGTTCAAATGGCGTTTCCTCAAGAACGACACTATCACGCGAGGCAGGAAGAAGCTGGAGGTGTTCAAGTTAGACGCCGTTCCCACCTATGCAGATACCGGCTATTCTCATATCCACGTCTATCTGAACCGCAAGACATGGCGTCAAGAACGAGTCGACTACTTCAACTTGGCTGGCCAACATCTCAAAACCAAAGACAATCGTGACTGGAAACTCAAGCACGGACGATTCTGGCGGGCAACCACAATCGAAATGGCAAACCTACGCAGCAAAAAAACAACCCTCCTGACTCTTGATCGCTTCTTTGTCAATCTTTCTCTCTACACCAGCCGCAAAACGAAGAAGCCCCGGAAGAACCTGACGGCAGCAGCCTTCACCAAGCGAGCTCTTGCGCGATGAATGTGGCCTCCCAACTGCTGAAGGCTTTCTTCCTTGCGCTCTTGTGTTTCTCCCTTGGTGGTTCCATGGCCCAAGCAGCCAGCCCTCAAATTGAATCGGGAACGGAAGATGAAATGGAGCGGTTGATCGAAGGTGTTCATCTTCAAGAGGAGGCAGAAGATGAGCTCCTCGATGACGGCCTGGATGATCTCTTGGAAGGGGCAGACAACGACGGGGATGGCGAAAGCACTTCATTTCTGAGAGATTGGAAGGGCTTTGCAGAAGTCGAGTTTCGCTTCTACTTTGCCGACCGCAACCAAGGGCGAAACGACGAAGACTTGCGTTTGAA
>WFTN01000115.1 GCA_015485455.1 Planctomycetota bacterium
GGGTATCGAAATCGACTTCAGCGATGAACGGCTCAGCTTAGTGATTGGTCGCAATGAAGCTGGCAAATCCACCATCATGAGCGCCATTTTTGGCATTCTCTTTGGTTTCAAGGACGCGGCACTGACCAACAAATTCGAACCTTGGGACAAGCATGATGCCTATGGTGGTGAAGTCGAGATTCAAACGGACGACAACCGCTTCATCATCATCCGCCGTGATTTCACCGACAATACCGCTGAGATTTCAGAGAAAGTTGATGGCACTTGGGAATCTGTGTTTCTGGGAAGCGCGAATCCCCGTGGCCATACGGACGAAGACATTGAGTTCTACCAACGTCTTGAAGGTGCCGTTGGCTTCCAAGACGAAGCGGTCTTCCGGGGAACTGTCTTTGTTGGCCAAAGCGCCCTGCAAACGTCCATCACGGATCAAATTCGCAAGCTCGTCTCTGGGTCCACAAGCACAGACTTCAAAGGCGTTCTTCACGACTTACATGCCAAGTTCTCCGAACTCACAATGGAGAACCCATGGGGCCAAAAAAGCAAAGCCAAACCCCGTCGCTTAGAAAAGCTTAAGTCTGGCGTCGCTGCCAACTTGGCCCGTTTGGAAGAAGCCCGGACAAACTTCCTCCTCACCATGACCCTGGAGCAAGAGGTCAAGAAGTTAGAAGCGAAACAAAAGGACAACCAAGACAAATTAGTGAGTGATCGAGCCACCCTCACCCACTTTGAACGGTTCTGCAAATTGGTCAAGGATCGAGAAGCAGCCAAGGTCCGATTTGACGAAGCCGACAAAAGACGCAACACCTACTTAGGTATGAAAAAGCGTGTTCTCGAAATCGACAAGATCATCAAGTCGAAGTTGTCCAACTTCACTCAAGTTGGGGATTCATTCCCCGAATTGGTGACTCAACTCAAATCAGAGACGGGAGAGCTGGAGTCCGAGGAGCAGCTCTTATCTCGAGACAAAGACCTCTTGCGCCATCTCAAACCTCAGCCCAACAACAAACTCGGGGCAGTCCTTGGACTAGGTGGTATTGCTGTGGGAGCCTTGGCCATGCAAAATCTAGGTGGTGCTATCGGCGCCGCTTTGATGGCAGTGGGAGGCATTGGACTGTTCTTCGGTGGCCGTATGTTAGGGACGGGATTCCGGGAACGTAAGGAAGAGCTGGAAGGTTCTGTCAAGGAGCGGATGGGCCAAATCAGTCGGCGTAATCGGGCGATTGAAGCCCTTATCGCCCAAAGCAATGGTGTCTTGGGCCGGGGCAACCCAGATGAAATTCTGGAGCGCTACCGCAAATACCGCCGGCTCTTGGAAGAACGCCGAGAGCGCATCTCGGGTATGAAGATCTTAGGCGATGGAGGCGAGATCAACGCCACCTACGAGAAAGCCGGCGAAGAGAATCTCCGGTGCAATGGGCTTATGGAAATCGTCTTGGAAGACGCCCCTTTCCTGAGCGCTATGGCTGAAGACAAAATGGCCATTGCTGGCAATATGGAAGAGCTCAAGCGTCGCATTGAATACCTAGCCGAAGAGATCGAAGTGACAAGAGAGGTTCTGACTGATGCCAAGATCAACTTAGCTCAAGCCAGCTCCGACTCCGACTATGATCTCCCGGCCCTCGAAGAATCTGTGGCATCCGATGATCGACAAGTTAAGAAACTCGAAGATGAGCGGGACGCCCTGCGAATCGTGATTGATACTCTTGACGAATGTGTGACAGAATTCCAAGAGGGAGACCTGACGAAACTTTCAGAAGAAGTTTCAGGGCTATTCCGAAGTATCACCAGCAATCGTTACACCCGCGTGACTTTGTCCCCCAATATGGAACCCATGTTGACGAAGTACGACAACACGCATATCCAACCGGACGATTTATCCCAAGGTACTCAAGATCAGCTCTACTTTGCCATGCGGGTTGCCATAGCAAGGCACCTTTCGAAGCAAGTATCCTTGCCCTTCTTCCTCGACGATCCATTCGTCAATTTTGACGAAGAACGCCTGGATGTCACGAAAGAAATGCTGGACGGGCTCACCGATCACCAAATTGTCTTGGTGACTTGTGATCGCAATTATGAATCCTGGACCGACAAGATCTTAGACTTAGACACGGCGAGAGCCGAATCCATGGCTAATCCAGATGCATCTATGAGCCTCAACGCCAACGCTGAGTAATTACGGAATTCTCAGTAAAAAGGATCGGATGGGGTATCGCCCCTGTCCGATCCTCTTGCTTGGCTATCTACTGGGGCCCGTATCCCTGGCCCTCTCCCTTTTCCATGAGCTTGCGAAACATCGCTTCCATACGAAGTGATTGGCGGCGCAATGCATTGGCGGACTCCATATCTGGAGCCTCAACTGGGGGAGTTTCCTGAGGCGTTTGGTAGACCTCCATGACCTGCTGAACGAATTGATCAAAGCGCGGCAATTCTTCGGGCACTGCGGCCACAAGCTGGGCGTATAAATTCGGATCGTCGACCAGAGCTCCCAGTGCGCAGGCCAAGCTGCCCACGTTCCCTGCTTCGAAAAGCTTGCCAGCAGAACCAGCCCTTTCCATAAAAGCCCCTTGGTTGGCCACGATGACCGGGAGTCCCAATTCGAAGGCCTCATCTAAAACCAAACCGTAGGTCTCAATGCATAGGCTAGGAAAGACCGCTGCGTGGATCTTTGCTACCTTGATGTCCTCGTATTCATAACGACCATGAAAGATGACATCTTGGCCCTGGGCCGCTTCTTTCAAATTCTTTTCTCTCTCAGGCAAATCGCACTTGCCAAAGAGATGAAGCTCCACGGCCATGGCATCACCCTGACGTTGGCTCATGAACTCATTGAAGGCGGCCACAAGAAGCTTCACCCCTTTTCTTTCCGTGATGCTACCCCAATAGGCGAAGCGGAAGACAACTTCGGGCTCTTCTAAGGGGGGAATAGGAGAGGCAAAAACAGGATCATGACCAAAAGGTAGGACGTGGATACGGTCAACCAAATGAGGAGAATTGAGTCCGCTCGTGAGAAGTGACTTGACAGCTTCGGAGGCACAGATCGCTCCGGCAGAAAGTTCCAGTTCTCGTCGAGAAGTTGCAGCGAAAGTTTGCAGGGCCTCCTTTGTCTCTTCGTCGAACATCCAGGGCCAGCGAGGGGCACAATGAAGACAATTTGATTCGCTTAACTCCACGAAACAAGGTTCCCCCGCAACGTTCATGCGGAATCCCCGGGGACAACTCGTGGCCAAATCATGAAGAGATAGGAAAATAGGAGACTTAAGGTCGCTAAACTGACGGATGTGCTCCAGAAGATTGTGAGTCAGTCGAATCCAATGATGCACATGGACAACATCGGCTTGGTAATCCATCAACTTCTTGGCGATTAAATCACCCATGCGGGGATTGAACATACGGTCCCAGGCGTCAAAGAACAGATCATCACGATGAACGCGAAACACATCAAGCCCATGGACCTTCTCCTCTTCCCCTCCCACTTCATCCCAGGGCATGAGACTTCCTGCGATAATGAGAACGTCGTGCCCCAAGGCAACTTGAGCTGCCCCGAGGGCCAAAACATGGGATTCCACACCACCATGGGTTTCAGGGGGCAATTGATGGGTAATGTGAACAATCTTCAAGTCAAAGCTCCACGAACTTTCAGACCACGATCTCAGGCCAAAAAAAAGATGCGACGGACGATCT
The DNA here is from genome assembly GCA_015485455.1 of Planctomycetota bacterium. Classification (GTDB taxonomy): domain Bacteria; phylum Planctomycetota; family DRQF01; genus S139-23. The sequence continues at coordinate 3,682 of WFTN01000115.1, forward strand.
TAACACGTTATCGATGATCACTGTTGCCCTCACGGGTCACAGAATTCTGCCACGAGGAACTCGATGACCGGAGATCCCATGAGTTCTCAGCCTTTCGCGTCCTTTGCTGACAATAATCAAGGGCTTCCATAGTGAGACAATCACGATGCAGATCATACACGGAATGGGGAGCAAACGACTTGAGAGCCCTTTCAAGAATTATCAGTTGTTGTTGACTGTGGGACACTCCATCCCTAGGGTCAATTTCTTAGAAGCCGTGAACAAACCAATCCATAAGTTGAGCCACTCCTGTCTGAAACAGGGACGCTCAACCTCGTCTCGGATGCTGGTATCCCATCAACTGAGGCAAGAAAGAAAAGGTGGACCCCCAATGACCAAGCCATCCTTAAAGCGAATCATCTCATCCTTCATGTTTGTTCTCATCCTTTCCTTAGGGGCACAGGGTCAAGGCATTTGCATTCCAGGGACCACCTTCCTTGCAGAAGAATTCGCCAGCAATACGACTCCCACGGGATGGAGCTCGATATTGGCTGTCGCCGGAGGAAATCCCAACAGCAACGCAAAGTGGCGTTTCAACGTTTATGGTGAAAGCAAAATTAGCCCAACAAATGGCGGCACCTTCGCCATGGTCACATCTTCAGCCACTCCCAACGTAGGAGCTGACTTCACCGCCACTTTGACTTCAAAGAGCTTTAGCCTATTGGGCGCGAACCCTTCTCGCCTACGCTTGGAATTCAGTTACCTGTACTATCGAAAAAACTCCACAAGTAAATTCAACATAGAAGTATCCAATAACGGAGGGGCAAGCTGGTCCTTGCTCGCCAGCTTGGCGCCCAAGGGAAGCAAACACCGTGGGCGTCTTACTCTGACTCAACGCTACGCAGGAAGCCTCTTGGGCACCTCACCCAATGCCCGCATTCGTTTCGTTTTTGTGAGTGGGAGCCAAAGTGCAACTGTGGCGATCGAAAACGTCGTTGTCAAACAAGCGCCGGTTCGCGATCAAGAGTGGGGCCCAATCGCAGCAATCTTGCCAGACCCTTCTACCCAGAATCCTTTTAGTTTCGTGCCGACTCTGTCCACGAATGAAACGGTTTCGGCCAAGATGAAGAACAACGGCACTGA
>WFTN01000116.1 GCA_015485455.1 Planctomycetota bacterium
ACATGGTCTTGTGGATGGGCAGGCTCCAAGACCCGGAACTTTCCTTCGAAGCCGTCCGTGGGTCATTGGATCAATTGGCCCAAGAAGCCGGGGCATTCCAGAGCGCAGAAAACTCCAGTCGAGAGAATTTCGAGGCCTTCCTTCGCTTCATCCACAAAGAAAAAGGTTTCAGTGGAGATACCGAAGACTTCCACGCCTACGTCAATAACTTCTTGGCCGCTGTTCTGAAGCGCCGAAAGGGCATGCCCATCACCCTTATCCTGGTGTACATGCTTGTTGGCAAGCGGCTTGGTATTCAGATCGACGCCATCGGATCACCTTACCGCGCTTTGGCCTTCTATCACGACCCTGCCTTCGAAACGTATATTGATGCCTTTGGCGGCGGCAAAATGTGGTCTCATCATGATTGCGTCTCTTATCTCAAACAAAGCGGCTTCAAGAACCCTGATACCAAACATTTCTTGCGCCGACTTAGCTCGCGGGAGATCATCGAAAGGATGACCCGCAATCTCATCAACTTCTGCAACAACACTTCAGGCCGCAACCAAGAAGGAAGAAACCTTCGACGTCTGGCCCAAGCGTTGGTGCAAAATCGCGACAAAGATGTCTAAGACACGTGTTGTCGGAAACGGAAAATTAAATGCCAAAACATGATCCGGAGCTCCTCGAGTGGCGCGCCCAATACCCCATTCTCAAAACAACCACCTACATGAATTCTAACTCTCTGGGTGCCATGCCTCGTGGTGTTTATCTCGAAATGCAAGAATTTGCCGACATGTGGGCCACGAGAGGAGTTCGGGCTTGGCATGAAAGCTGGATCGACCTGGTCGGCAAAGTTGCCAACATCTATGCTGATGTCTTGGGGGCGCCCCATGACTCAGTTTCGATGCACCAAAACGTGGCCATTGCCCAGTGGATCTTAACATCCTGTTTCGATTTCGATGGCCCTCGCAACAAAGTGGTCTATACCGGGATGAACTTTCCCAGCGTGATGTACCACTACGAAGAATTGAAGCGGCGAGGTGCAAATGTGGTCACGATCGAAAGTGATGATGGTATTTCCATCGACCTAAACCGACTCTTAGAGGCCATCGACGAAACCACACTCTTGGTACCCGTTTCTCATGTCCTTTTTCGCAGTGCCTACGTCCAAGATGCGAAAGCCATCATCGATCGCGCTCATGAAGTGGGCGCGAAGGTCATTCTTGACACTTACCAAAGCGCCGGTTGCGTACCCGTCAATCTAAAAGAATGGAACGTCGATTTCTGCGTTGGCGGCTCGGTCAAGTGGCTTTGTGGCGGCCCTGGGGCTGGCTACCTCTATGTTCGCCCGGACTTAGCACAAGAACTAAAGCCCGTCTGCACCGGCTGGTTCGCCCACGAAAAACCATTCGAATTCGTTCCCGGTGCCATCGAATGGGCTGGAGCAAAAAACCGCTTCAACAACGGTACGCCCCACATACCTGCACTTCACGCCGCCAGGACTGGCGTTCACATTGTGCGGGAAATCGGCGTCGAGCGCATTCGCGAAAACTCTCTGGCACTCACCGACCGCATGATCGAAAGAGCCGAAGGCTACGGATTCACTTTGACGGTGGCCCGGGACCACGCCCACCGAGGTGGTACCATCGCCTTTGACTTGCCCCACGCCAAGCAAGTTGCCGCCGAAATGTTGGAGCGGGAATTCATCATTGATTGGCGCCCCAACGCCGGTATCCGCGTGTCGCCCCACTTCTACACCACCCCAGAAGAATGCGACAGCACTGTGGACGTCATCAAAGAAATTCTCGACACCGATGCTTGGCAAAAGCACGGTGAGGATCTTTACTGATGAAGATCATCGACATCAGTCAAACCGTTGACAGCAACACCGTCGTCTGGCCCCAAGACACGCCATTTACCGCCGAGTGGGTCATGAAAATCCGAGACGGGGATTCTTGCAACGTCTCCACCATGAGAATGAGTGTTCACTGTGGCACCCACGCTGACGCCCCCTATCACTTCCATGAAGAAGGGGCGAAATCAGATGAGGTGCCCATCGAATCCTTCATCGGCCCATGCTTGGTGGTCGCGATTGACAGCGAAGATGCCATCCACGAGTCTGATCTCCAAGATATCGACCTCAACAAATACAGCCGTATCCTGTTTCGCACCAAACGACCCTGCACCGCTACCACATGGCGAGACGACTTTGCCTACATGAGTGAAGATGCCGCCGAGATCTTGGCGGCGAGTTCCGTCAAGCTCATTGGCATCGATACCCCGAGCATGGATCCCCTGTCCTCTAAAACACTGACGGCTCACAAGATCATGAGCCAAGCTGGTCTCATCTGGATAGAGAATTTGGAGCTCGGCCACGTAGAGCCGGGAGAGTACGAACTCATTGCCTTGCCCCTAAAATTAGGCGCATCGGACGCCGCTCCTGTCCGCGCCATATTGAGAGAAATCAAATGACTATGGAAATCATCAACCCAAAGAATTGGAAGAAACCCATTGGCTACTCCAACGCCATTAAGACCGATCGCAGTCAAATGGTTTTCTTAGGAGGGCAAGTCGCCTTCGACTCCAAGTTTAATGTCATTGGCAAGGGTGACTTGGTTGCCCAGTTCGAACAAGTCATGAAGAACCTCAAGACGGTCATGGAAGAAGCTGGAGGCACCCTGAAGGACGTCGTCAAGCTCACAATCTTCGTCCAAGACAAGGATGACTATCTCGCCAACGCCAAACCCATTGGCGTCTCCTACCGTTGGCATTTCGGCGATCACTATCCGGCCATGACTTTGGTAGAGATCTCCCGTTTCTACGAAGAGGATGTCCTCATCGAGATTGAAGGCATTGCCGTGCTCTA
>WFTN01000117.1 GCA_015485455.1 Planctomycetota bacterium
GAGATTGTTCTCATCCGGATTCATAGTTGAATATCCGAGACTCGATCGAAAGGTCGATATACCCGAGAATCAGCTCAAAGTGGTAACACGGCTCATTCGAACGCAATTAGAACGAGCCGTGGAATTGGAAGAGCAATTGGGCGGTTATGCGATTCAGTTCGTTGGGCCTCTTGGAGGGGAGAGCTCTGATTTTGAGTCGAGCAATGGGCTCTCTTCCCTTATTCGTTTGTTCATGAGTCAATTCGAACGCTTAACATTGGTTTTCCCCTCCGCAGCTAAGAGCGAGGTCGCACAATGGCGAATAGAGAAAGGGTTGTTCTTTAGACTCCAACTCTGGTGGCACGGGAAATTTGGTCGATCGAGTACTTTCTCTTGCTACCGCTTGCTCCGAAAAGCCGATGATGCGTTATTTTGGGATGACACCGCGCGCCCGGAATTGCTCCACACTTTACGAGCTCGTTGGATAGCGTTTACAGAGAAGAATCGCCGCAAATTGGCAGAACGATTGTTGAGAGGGCCTCAGGTTGACTCAGGATGTATAGCTGGAGAGCAAGCCGAGGCCGCTGCTTGGAAAGTACTCCAATGTATTACTTGGCTCGAACGCCATGGATGCGAGGTTTCATCCGATTGGGCGCGAAAGAAACGAGAGCTCGTTACAAAGTTACCGGATTGGAAAGACGAATTTGCCGAGTCTGCCGATCGCGGAAACAAGATAGAAGGTGGCTGCGGTTCGCAAGAAACGGATTGCGATTCGTTGCTTTCTTTGCCGTTGAGTGGGATTCTCCAAGCCGCCCAACGACGAGATTCGCGCAAAGATTTCCTTATTCAACACGTTCCCTTTGTGGGACTGTGTAAGGAACGCCCAGCACGAGCTCTCATTGCTCTCGGAATGGCGGCCAAAGCAGACCAGTTCCCTTCAGAATTCTGGCGCAATTTCTTGGGACGAGCGGATCGGAAAACTGACTCAACAAGGATGATGTCGGCAATCCTCGGTCGTTTGCTTTCGTTCCCGGATGATGACTTGTCCGAATGCGCATCTGATATTTCCGCTTGGTTATCAGATGTAGTCGTGAAACTTGCGGTTACGGAGTGCGGTCGAATTGATGAGCTGACTATCAAGCTGGTCGAAGTCGCTCATGACTATGTCTCGAAGGAGGTTGGTTCGATTTGCGACCCAAAGTGGGCACGGACGGCGCTCTATGGACGTATTGGAAAACTCGTTGACTTCTTGTTTCTCGACAAGCGAATTCGTGACAAGAAAGGTGACGAAGGCGTCGAGGAGAGCTGGAGCAAGCTTTCTGCACTCCTTCTTGATCCTAGTCGGCCTGGTTACCTAATGTCAATAACGGCATTCGCATTTCGTGCCCATTTTCTCCTTTGGGTGGATCGAAATTGGGTGGAGGAATTTCTACTCGATGTACGTTCTTCCGATACTACAGAGCATGACCGTGCTCTGTGCTTCGGAGCGTTGGCTTCCCCCCGAAGCCCATCCCAAGTTCTTTACGAGAAGCTCAAGCCCATAATCTTGAGTTCAGTAATCAGCGATGTTCCTGTCGATCACGAGTTCGTTGGGCGATTAGGCAGGTTCCTCCTTGTCGGTTGGAAAGGCAACGAAAAGGAATCCGTCCCACAATTGATGAGTGACGCTGATCTTCGACAGGCGTTAATTGATACCAGTGAATCTGTTCGCATAGCCGTCTTAGACTTTCTTTGGCGTTGGACTGCAGATCCAGACGTTCACTCAAGCGCATTTTGGAAAGAAGCACTGCCAAGGTTCTTTCGCGACGTATGGCCGAAACAAACGTTGTTTCGTTCAAGCGAATCAACATCAGGAATGGTGAATCTTGTGCTTGATGGCCGATGCCGATCCAAAGCACTATTGGAAGCCGTGCTGCCGCATCTGATTCCGCTTGAGCAGGAGTATGTCGATATAGACCGCCTACACGACGAGACTGGCCCTGACTTACTAAGTCAATTTCCCGGTCTCATTTTGGATTTCATTCATAAGATCTTTCCTTCCGAAAGTCGTTTTTGGCCCCTTGATTTTGATGGAACATTGAGACGGATTATCGAAGTTGAACCAAAATTGGCGACCGACGCGCGGTATGTTTCAATCGTAGGAGATTGAGGTGTGAGGTTTAGGGAATGACATCCGCGTACTACTTAGGTTTGGCGCGCGAGATTCAGGAAGCTCTCGATGGCTCGTCGCCGAGCGATATTCTTGATAATCGCTGTGGTTCGATCGCCTTCGCCAAGTTTTTGAGTTTTGTTCACATTCGCCTCAAGGGAAGAATGCCATCTTTTGGTTCGATTTTTGGTGTTGAGATAGCGGAGCGCCTTTTTCGAAGTGAAAGCGCATATCCCCGATTACATCAGTTTGCAGGGCAATTCTTGGGTGCTGCAGATGCGTTTATTGCTCCTCCGTTTATTCTCGAGTGTTTCTTGTTGGTATTCCCGGATGAGGCATCAGGCGCTCATTATAAAGAATCTACTCTTGGTGCGTATTTTGGAAAACTAGATTTTGATGATGATGGACTCCTCACCGGGCAAAACCACGACGCTAATTTCAGGAAAGACGGGGTAGAATTCAGCAACAAGTTTGCGTTTTACCATCGATCCCTCCCAGGGGTTAGATTGAGCGGCGGTCTCGTCGAACAACTATTGGATTTGCGTGCTACGAAAGAGTGCCGGGCATTCGGATTGGCCTTGGATCGTAGTTGTTTATTCGCGCGCGATATTTTTCAAGATTTGAATACTCGAGCTCATATTCGTGGTCCAATTAGGGTTGATGAGTCAATTCTAAATTCGCAAAGCTTCCCCGAGAATCACCGTGGAACGGTGACAGTTCACGTTCGCACCGATCCTTCACCCGTTGATGCACTCTTTCCTCTTGCACGGATTGAAGTGATGTGGTCAAGACGCGGTGATTTGAAAACTGTCCAAATCGAAGAGCTACTCACTGCTGACTCAGTGAGGGGGAGACGCCGCGAAACGACGGAGGTCGTTGAGAACAGATATTTACATGCGATCTGGAATGGTGAGCATATTTGCCACACAGACGGTGCGATTCGATCATACGACATGGATTCGTATGACGCTCGCTTGAAGACGGACTTGAAGAAGCAATATCTGAAGAATTCCAAGTACGAGAAAGTTTTCCGGCTCGACACACAACTTGAATTCGAGAAATGGGTACAGATCGCGATTTCCTTCTTTGACAAGAATGAGCTCGTCCCGGAGTACTTTCAATCGGAGTGGGTTTAGCGGAATCTCCGTTTTCTGGAATTCCAGAATCCGAATGCATCACTTTGCGCAGAAGTGAGTCAAGGGTCCGAATGAATAGGAAAACTCGCCAAGCCGCTTTCAGCGTTCGTATTGGATTTGAAAGCAATAATCTCAGTGCTTAAGTGCGCTTTGTTGCACGTCGTCTTCTTGCTTCACACCAACGATGTCATGTTTTCGCCGGTGGTTCGCATCTTCCGAATCGAATTTGAAATACTTCCTGTTTCAACTGATTTCCCAAAACTTGTTGAGGATGGCTGACCATTCCCAGTTATAGCGAATAAGTGTCAACCAAAGCGGGGCAAGTCCAGTTTAGTATACCGAGGTGTCAACTAAAGTGGGGGAAGGCTACACGGAATGTTTCACTCAATAGCATTGGTCCAGTGAATTCCTCACCACCTTGATCAAGTCCAAGAAAGCACTCTCCGCCCCCGAAGTCAATGGCGGATAGATGGCATGGCCGCCAATGGGGCAGAAAACCTGGTGGGGTCCAAGTTCGCATGCAACCAACTTCGACTGCTTGAGCTTTTCTGCACCATTGCGGCTCGTCGCGCAGAATAAGTACGTCTCCACCGGATTTTCGGTAGCGATCTTCAAGGTTGAACATGAACTCGTCGACAAGCTCGCTCCTGAAGATGGCCCGAACGCTGTAGGAGTCCGCGACTGTTAGGCGAATTTCATCCTCACTGATGGCGGCGTCCATTGGCCACCCAAGAAATCGGAAGAACTGCTTCCACTTTGTGATCGAATTCATGATAGTCTCGCCGACTTTTGTGCGAAGTCTTCCAGCTCCGACACATGGCCTCTGGATTTTGTTCACTGACTTCTTCGCGCCGTAATTCAACTAATGTTCACTTTGACGTCTTCGTCATCCAGTTGCACTATTCGACTCAAATTGGGAGGTTCCAATTCAAGGTTGGTGGGAGAAACGGAATTGAATGGTACGGCTAAGGTGCATCGATAACTCGACCTTCGATGCCACGAAGAAACCCCTGCAGTTTCTTCTCGTCATCAAGAGCGTTCCATCCAAAGAGCACCCAGTCATGCAATATGTAGCGACCAATCAGAGTCAACATGGCTTGGTAAAATTCCTCTTCGGAAGGTCTTGGGCTTGGCGCAACGAGGTGGATTACTAATAATCCAGGAAAGGTCACATCAGCTGCCAAAGGGCCTTCGAAATCGCTCAGCTGAGCTGCGGACCTGAATTCGTATCTTGTTGGTGCGATCATTCTTCATTTCTCCATGTCTTGCAGCATCAACTGCTGCTTCTTCCAGCTTGGTTCAAGAGCGATTGGACGTAAGCGGCGTTCTGAAACCGAAAGTCCTCCCTGCAAAATCCTTGTCACGATGTTTGGTGAAATACTTAGCAAGAGCATTATTTGAGAGAGCCGAGCGCGGCTTATTCCAAGATGTGCTGCGATGGCAGATCGGTTTTCGATGTAGCCCTCCTCGATCAAGTTGTCGAAGTAATGCGCCAAAGCGATCGTCTTGCCGACCCGTGCCATTCTTGGTTTCCTCATGGTTGGATGCTGAGGCTGGGCTGGCCGCCCTGCAATTGGTCGCGCCCGAAATCGATAAGTCATTTTGGATTCTTGCATTGCCCTTCTCTGTCAATCAGCATTCATCGGCCAGCAGCTTGATTCCGCATGGACGATAGGTGATCGACACCTCGCCTTTCTTTGAGTTGAAGTCGATTCTGCTAATCAAGAGGCTCAAGAGACGGCAGCGTTCACGAACAACGAGTTGATCCCAAATCGCCTCGAACTCTCTTAGTGTCTCACGGATCATTTCTTCGTCGGGTGTATTGGATTCAATGACAACGAGTTCGCTCAGCACTTCTGACTTCCGTCTATAAAGGCGTTCTATCTGATCGTCAAGTTCCGCTACCTTGGCTGTGATCGCAGCAGAGTCGGTGCCGCCTTTGGCAATGGCATCGATGAAGTTGCCACGCTCTTCAGTCAATTGAATTATCTCGTCTATCACACGTCTGCGTTCAGTCTGCAATTCCGGTAGGCGACGTAGGTTCTCTTTCTCGACGGCCCGGAGCGTTTCTGCCAAGATTGTTGGGTCTTGTCCGACAGCTTTGATCTTATCGACCACGAACTTCTCGATTTCACCTGTTGACACCCTTGAGCCTTGGCACTGTGTGCCCGCCTTACAGACATAGTAGTGATATCGCTTCGTACCTTTGGCGGAGTAGGTGTGGCCCATTGTGGCCCCACATTGGCCGCAGAAGAGTAGCCCTCGCAAGAGTGCACCCCATTTATTGCGAGTGTGGCTGCCAGAGCGGCGACCATTTGTTTTGAGCTGAGTTTGGACCGCATCAAATACATCTTCGCCGATGATAGGCTTGTGCAGCCCTGGGTGGACTTCGTCCTTATAGCGGGCTTGCCCAAGGTAGGTTACGTTCTTCAGGATTTTCTGCAGTCCGCTGCTTTGCCATTGGCGTCCACGTTTGGTCGTCATGCCACGCTGTTGCAGTTCTCTGGCTACTTCACCGATGGAACCCAGATTCAGATACAGGTTGAATATTTGCCGCACTATTTCGGCTTCGTCCTCAACAACAACCAAC
>WFTN01000118.1 GCA_015485455.1 Planctomycetota bacterium
GTCTGCCAAGTCGTCGCCCTTGGCTGAGGTCCTGTTCAAACAGCAAGGGGTTGTGGGGGTCTTCATCGGCGCCGACTTCGTGACCGTGACGAAACACCCGGGAGTCGCTTGGGAGTTGCTCCAAGTCATGGTCCGGGGCGCCATCGAAAACCATATCAATGGCGGAGGATTGGTTGTCTCTGCTGATGCCAAGCCAGCTACGATGACTGGCGATCCAGCCGACGTGGAAACACGTATTCGCAAGATCTTGGACGAGCAAATTCGTCCGGCTGTGGCCATGGATGGTGGCGACATTCAATATGTGGGCTTCAATGCTGGTGTGGTGATGCTGCAAATGAAGGGCGCCTGCCATGGCTGCCCAAGTAGTTCTTTGACCCTTAAGATGGGTATTGAGACAAGGCTTAAGGAAGCTATCCCCGAAGTCCTTGAAGTGACTGCTTTGGTATGATCGAGAGCTTGATCTTTGATTGGTCGGGAACCTTGGCCGACGATTTTCAGGCGACTCTCGACGCGACGAATTCAGTCCTTGTCCAACTCGGCGGCATGCCTGTTGATGGGGCGACCTATCGAAAAGACTTCGTCTTACCAGTGATGGGCTTTTATGCCAGCCGCTTACCCGGTAAGACCTTGGCTGAAATCGATGGTGCTTTTTTTGAAGCGATGGCTCATCAAGATGCGCCTCACCAGTTGTACGAAGGAGCAGAAGTCCTTCTGCGCACCGCCAAGGCAAGGGGCGTCAGGCTCTTCATTCTTTCTACCATGTCGTCAGAAATCTTGAATCAAGGCTTAGCAGCTTTGGGGATTGACGATCTGTTCGACGGTGTTTACGGCGGGGCCGCGGATAAAAGCTTGGTGATGCCCAAGCTCATTTCTGAGAATGGCCTGCAGCCTGATCGCTGTGTGTTTGCCGGAGACACACCTCATGACATGGAAGTGGGAAGAGCCAGTGGGGTCTGCTTGGCAGCTTCTCTGTATGGGTACACCTCAAGAGAAAAAATGATGGCAACCCGGCCCGACTTCGTCATGGAGTCACTTTCTGATCTGAGCGCCGCTCTCGATCGAGATCATATGATCGACACCCAGAAGATCGTCGTGGCAACAGTAGGCGGTGTCGTCTCTCGACCAGACGGCAAGATCCTCTTGGTACGGACCAAGAAATGGTCCAATAGCTTCGGCATCCCCGGTGGAAAAATCGACTACGGAGAAACCATGCTGGAAGCCTATGAGCGAGAGATCAAAGAAGAAACAAACTTGGACATCACAGATAGTCAGTTTGTCATGATTCAAGATTGCATCGAATCGAAGGAGTTCGTGAAACCTCGACATTTCTTATTGATCAACTATGTTTCTAAGACGGCCAGACCCGACGACCTCTTGACTAACTACGAAATCGAAGAAACGCGATGGGTAGAGCCTCAAGAAGCCTTTCAATTGAAATTGAACAAACCCACAGAGTTGGTGCTTCGAGAAGCGGCCAAGCAGGGGTTTTTTGATTTGGGAGATGCGACATCATGATTGGGACGATTTTTGTCGAAGGTCTCAAGATTCTCTGTATTGTTGGTATACACCCAGAAGAACGGATCATAGAGCAGGCTCTCATTGTTGATTGTGAATTCGATCGCGATTTCGAAGCTTGTGCCGCTCAAGATGACTTTGCCAAGACGGTGGATTACACCTTGGTGGCCGAGCGACTGACACATCTCGCTCAGGAAAAACGCTATCAACTCATCGAAACCTATGCAGAGGAAAGCGCTGCTTTGGTCTTGGCGGAGTTCAACGCCAGGAGGGTAGCTATTAAAGTCATGAAACCAGCGGCTATTCCCCAAGCCAATTGGGCGGCAGTTCAGGTCGAACGATTTTCCAGCCAATAGAGCATCAGTGAAAACTGAGAGTCACTTGCGGGGCTTGGTTATCTTGAGGAACTCGGACTTCAACGCCTAAGTGACCGTCCTGCAGGATTGGAACCTCAATCTGCTTTTCTGCTTCCCCATTCTTTGGCAAGAGAATCTCGACTTGCGCCAAATAGCGCCGTGTCTGCTTCTTGAGGTCGGCGTGGAAGAGGGTGGCAACAATACGGCTTTCCAATTGCTCGGGGTTACCTTTGGCCTTAAGAGTCAAGCGAAGGGACTGGTTCTTTTTCGCTTCATTGGTGAAGAAGACAGCGCAGCTTGATTGAACCTGCAACTCTGCGGAGCCCGGGTTGGAGACGGTCTTTGCCACAAGGGATGGCGCAACCTTGTGGGGCCGGAACTTCTTGGTTGACACTTCTCGCATGCCAGTTGGCACCCAAGGTGATGCTGAAGGTGAAACAGACTTGAGAGGTATCAGGATGCCTGGGTTGCGAATCTGGAAGAAACGCCCAACGGTCTTGAGGTTGATGGCTAAGAGCAGATCTTCTTTGCCTTCCGGGATTGAGAGCAAAACCCGCTGCCACTCCCGCTCCCCATCTAGCACTTGCACCCTGTTCTTTCGAATCTTCCCCCATTTTGGAATCTCTGTGATGAGACCTATGTTAACCGCTCCTACGGTTGCTTTGGTTGCCAAGACATAGATGACAAAATGCAAAGCGCCCCGAAGATTCTTCCGGTCAAGACGAAGTGCCCCAAAGCGGCTGGTCATTTTCAGAGTGCGGTGCCCCAATGCTATTGAGCTTTCTATGCCACGGTTGACGGTGAGATCACTCATGGGGATAGGAACTTCGAGCATGGGCTCACTTGCTTTTGGCAAAAAGAAGTTCCAGCCGTCAAACTCCCCATTGGCGGAGTAGAGTCCACGCTCTGAGGTCAAGAGAACGACATGGCGTGGGCGCCATCCCCAGGCGATGTCGTGAAAGAGACGGGTGGTGGCGTAGATGGATTGCTTGCTCGCCGACGGGAAATCTGTAGCACCATGGGATAACTCCATGGCAATCTGAGCTCGGCTGAAAAACAGCCCGAAACTGTCGGTAAGAATGGCTATGTCTTCGTCCTTGGATGAGGCTACAGGCTCGCCAGTCGCCTTGTCAATCACCTCGTCTTGGGTCACGCCATCTTCGAACATTTGAAAGGCATGACTCGTGCTGGCCCAACCAGTTCTATTCATGAGGCTTCCTCGATTCTTGATGCTCTTGGGCACAAGGACGAGGTCTTGGTTGCTTCCGGTTTGGGGGGCAACACCTAACTTTCCGAGCTCTTGGGCCACAGCGCGGCTTGCCAACAAAGCACCTTTGCCGTTCCAATGGTGGTCATCCCGTCGGTAAAGCAGTGAGAGATCACCTTTCTCTCGGCGGTAATCCTGAAAGACTCGAAGAAGGTTGACCGCAGAGATGCCCCTTTTACTCAGGTCGTCGTGGAGATCTTGGAAGAAAGCTTCCTTGGCCGAACCCACGAAACCCCAATTGGGGAGTTGCTCCGGATAGACACGGATGCGGTCAGGGATGATAGCTAGGGTGAACTTGCCCCCGAGGCTGGTGATCTTGCGGTCGAGATCTGCAAAGTAGGTCACGGACTTGGCTCGTTTTTCATTCCAGTAGGTGGCATTGTGGAGTTCGACCCGAGTTCGATCAAAAAGCATGTCGCGCCCCACGACAATCTTTTGGCTGCTCGCACGGACGATGGAGAAGAGTAAATCATTGTAGAAGGGCCGATAAGTCGCAGCCAGGGTCGAGTTGTCTGCCAGATAAGATTCGATGACGCGTGCTGCACTTCCTTCTTGGGCCCCTTTCCAGCTTATTTGTGACGACGGGAAAGGAAGGTCGGATTTCCACAAACCGTGTAAGTCTACCACCCAGCCTCCTAAGATTCCTAAGGCGAAAACCAAGGCAGCGAATCGATAGGGTAACTTGGAATCCATGGGCTTCTCTAAAACTGAAAATAGAGGAAGGGACTATAGGACTGAAAGAACATATGCCCCACGGCAATGACAAAACAAATCGTCAGGAAAATGGCGGAAGCACCACGGCCCCATCCACTTGGTCGTTCCACAAGACGGTCTGATTGAACTCCAACCCAGCAGAGGGCCAAACCAGCCACTGTCAAGCCGATGTCGAGCGTTTCTGCTGATCCAAGAATGCTTGTGCTCGCGCCTTCGCCAAGAAAAAACATGGTGCGCAAATAGGCCCCAGCAGCCTTCAGCGTCGGGGCTCGGAAAAAGACCCAGCCTATCATCACAGCGATGAATGTGGGCAGGACCTGAAGGGGGCCGGGCAGAAAACTCCAATAGGACTTTTTTCCGTTGGCACGCTCGAGTGCCAAGAGAATGCCATGGTAGGCGCCCCAAACGAGGAAGGTCCTTTGGGCTCCGTGCCATAGACCTCCCAAGAGCATAGTGACAAACAAATTGCGATAGACTTTGGCGGCAGTGCCTCGACTTCCACCCAGGGGAATATAGAGGTAGTCCCGCAACCAAGCCGAAAGAGAAACGTGCCATCGTCGCCAGAATTCTGTGATTGACCGCGAGCGATAGGGTGACAAAAAGTTGAGGGGGAATTCGAACCCGAGCATGCGCCCCAACCCGATGGCCATGTCTGAGTAGCCGCTGAAATCGAAATAGATTTGTACTGCGTAGGCGGTGATCCCCACCCAGGCATTGAGAGCATTTCCTGGTGGTACGTCGAAGGCAGCGACCACCAAGCGGGAAGCGCTGTCCGCAATGAGGATTTTCTTGGCGAAGCCACACATGAAGATCATGGCTCCACGGCCAAACTTCTCCCAACTGTGAATGCGGCTTCGCAACTGCTCGGCTAAGTCTCGATAGCGGACAATAGGTCCGGCCACGAGCTGGGGAAAAAGCGCCACATAGCAGGCCACATGAACAAAACTGTCAGCTGGTTTCACTTCACCCCGATAGATGTCGATGGTGTAGCTCATCGTTTGGAAGGTGTAGAAGGAAATGCCGACGGGCAGGGCCACATGAGCGTAGGCGAAACCTGGTTGCCCAAACATGGCGAAGATGTCGTTCAGAGATTCCATGCCAAAGTCGTGATACTTGAAGTAGCCCAACAGGCTTAAATTGCCGACTACAGACAGCCCCAGGGCCAAGGGTCGAAACCGACTTTCCTGGTTGCCAACCACTCTACCGCAGGCGTAGTCGAGGCAGGTGCTAAAAAAGATTAGCCCCAAGAAATCTGGGCGCTCCCAGCCATAAAACACGTAACTCGCAATCGTTAGCCAAAGGGCAGGTGCCCAGGCAACTTTGATTCTAAGAGTTCCGTAATAGACAAGAAGACAAAGGGGGAGGAACCAAAATAAGAAATGATAAGTGGTGAAAACCAAGTCCGCTTTGCCTTTCTCTCAGTCGGGTTTCGGTGTTTCGAATCTTACCTTATCTTGACCAGAAATAGGCGCCCTTTGTTTGTCCTTCATGACAAGCGGATGTTGTTCTTGGTCTTAGGACGACAGGTGGTTTGACAGCGGCCAAGCGTCCTTGTATTCTTGTCCTTCCTCAGACATCGGCGTTTAGAAAAGGCAGGAGATGACTGAACATGAGCCGCCCCAAATTGATTCTGTGCTGTATTGCCATCGTTCTCGTGATTGTGGGGATGATCTATTTGATGATGCAGGGAGGCGGCGGACTTGCATCTGGGGTCTAATGGCAATCAACCCCTGACTCACGCAATTGCGGGCGTTGTGTGAGGGGGTGCCCGACAAAGAAAGCTCAGAACAACGATTCCTAAGAATTCTCCTCGGGTAGCAAGGCAAAGAGCGTGGTTTTCGCTAAGAAGGAAAAATTGAGATATGCATGAAATTATCTGTCCCCACTGCAAGAAGGCTTTCCAAGTCGACGAAGCCGGATATGCCGACATACTCAAGCAAGTTCGTGACAAGGACTTTGAGCAACAGTTGCACGAGAGGCTTGAGCTGGCGGAAAAGGACAAAAGCACAGCGATTGAGTTAGCCAAAAGCGAAGTGAGCCGTGAGATGCAGAAGGCTGCTGCTGTCAAGGACGCTGAGATTCAAGAGTTGAAGGCTCGTTTGGATAATGGTGAAGTCACCAAGAAACTTGCGGTCACGGAAGCTCTGGGTGAGGTCCTAAAGGAGAGGGATGCTCTGGCGAATGAGCTTCAGCAGGCCAAGAACGCACAGCAAGCGGCTGCCGAACTTGCCCAGGCCCAGCTTGCTAAAGAGCTGCAGGAGACGGCCGCGGCGAAAGACAAAGAGATCCAAAAGTTAGAGGCTCAGTTAGCGACGACCCAGGTAGAACAAAAGGTCGCCATGAACGGGGCAGTCAGTGCAGTAGAAAAAGAGCGCGACGAACTCAAGAGCAGTCTTGAACGAGCCGAGCTTCAACAGCAACTGGAGCAAAGGTTACTTAAAGACAAATATGAGACCCAGATCAAAGATCGGGATGATGCCATTGAACGTCTTCGGGACATGAAGGCTCGCCTGTCAACCAAGATGGTCGGAGAAACTCTCGAACAACACTGCGAGACAGAGTTCAATCGTATTCGATCAACAGCGTTTCCCATGGCTTACTTCGAAAAAGACAATGATGCCCGAACCGGCAGCAAAGGTGACTATATTTTTCGCGACTCTGACGAATCTGGAACTGAAATCGTCTCTATCATGTTCGAGATGAAGAACGAAAACGACAGCACAGCTACAAAGAAGAAAAACGAGGATTTCTTGAAAGAGCTGGACAAGGATCGTCGGCAAAAAGGCTGCGAATACGCTGTGCTCGTTTCCCTTCTCGAACCGGAAAGCGAACTCTACAACTCTGGGATCGTCGATGTTTTTCATCGTTACCCAAAGATGTACGTGATCCGGCCTCAGTTCTTTATTCCTATC
Organism: Planctomycetota bacterium; assembly: GCA_015485455.1. Taxonomy (GTDB): domain Bacteria; phylum Planctomycetota; family DRQF01; genus S139-23. The sequence continues at coordinate 6,765 of WFTN01000118.1, forward strand.
ATCACACTTTTGCGCAATGCGGCGATGAAGTCTCTCCAATACAAAACAGAGCTTGCCCTTGTTAAGGCTCAAAACGTCGACATCACAAACTTTGAGAATGATCTCGATAAGTTCAAGACGGCCTTCGGGAAGAACTATGATCTGGCTTCTAGAAAGTTTCAGAAAGCAATCGATGAAATTGATAAGTCAATTGATCACCTGCAGAAGACAAAAGATGCTCTACTGAGTACGGATCGAAATTTGCGTTTGGCAAATAATAAGGCTCAGGATGTTACCATCAAGAAACTGACTCGGCGTAACCCCACCATGGCGTCGAAATTCGCTGAACTCGACAATCAGGGTTCTTCCGATTCGGAATGATATTGTGAGAGTGGTTAGCAGGGCAGTCGATGGTGGTGAATCTGACCGAGTACGGCAGAGTTGGGGGGAGCCTCAATCATAGATGCGAGAAGATAGCATGAGTGGCATACGACGGGATCTCTTGGGCAAGACGGCTCTCATCACTGGTTCGGCCAAAAGGCTAGGAAAGCATCTCGCTTTGAGTCTAGCTCAGTCTGGATGCGATATCGTTGTGCACCACAATCACAACGGTGATGAGGCTCAATCTGTCGTTGCCGAAATTGAGGCTCTCGGCCGCAAGGCTTGGGCTATTCAGGCCGATTTCTTGGAAGCGGGTGGGGCGGAAAAGTTGGCCAAGCAAGCTTTTCTGAAGGCTGGCCCCATCGACATTCTTGTTAACAACGTGGGCAACTATTTGCGTAAGCCAGTCCTGGAAACAACGGCAACGGAGTGGCGGGGGATTCTCGAAGCTAATCTGATAGCACCCCAAGTGCTTATTCAGGCATTTGTTGCTCAATGCCCTGATTCTGGCGGGCAGATCCTGAGTGTTGGTTATGCCGGCTTGGAGTCTATCCGACCCCATCAAAATGCCACGGCCTACCAAGTGAGCAAGACAGGGCTTTATATTCTGACGAAGACCTATGCCGAAACCTTGGCGCCCAAGGGTATTCGAGTCAACATGATTTCACCGGGCCATTTGGACAACTCAGTCGATCTACCGGAAAACATTCCCGCTGAGATTCCTCTGGGGCGAGCTGGCCGTTTGTCTGACATCGAAGATGCACTGCACTATCTTCTGGATTTTGATGGTTATGTGACGGGTGTCAATTTGGACATTGCCGGCGGGTATCGGCTTTAATTGTATCTATGGCCTTCGGTTGAGGTGATGATTGGCTGGTCGAAACTCAAGTATTGCACCTTCGTCGCTGTCCAGGACTTGAGCGCATTCTTTGTTTACGAAGGGCCGAATGAAGGTTTCTAATTTCTTGTCTTTCGCGGCCCCTTCGAAACTCGGGCGAAACTTCACAAAGACCCAAGGCAAAGTAATCGTATTTCCTTTCACCGTGGTGAAGGGCGGGTGAAGTAGTTCGCGGCAGATGTCGTTGAGCTGCTGATCGATGGTCATTCCTTCTAAAGCGTAGCGCTGAAGTTTGGGTGCGGTCAGGCTCATATTGGAAAGGGCGCACAGTTGTCTCGGGTCATCACCGAAGTGGACGCGCAAAATGCGGTCGCGAATGTCATGGAGAGATACTTCGTGGCCAGCCAAGGTTGCGACGTTTTGGTCGTAGGCATCTTCGATATCGCGAATCGATCGCAGTCCTTTTTCTTGGACGGCAACCAAGCGAAGGGCTGAAGCGTTGTAGAGGTTGATCAAGAGCGCTTGTAGGTCAGAAGGAGTGAGGGTCTCAATTTTGACCTTGGCGATGTCAGCGATGTAGCTATCCAAGGTTTCTATGTCTTGAGCAACGGCAGCAAACTCAACCAAGCCGTTTTCATCAACGTGGTTCTTAAGGAATGCTGTTAGCTTCGACTGGTTATAGTGTTGGCTCCCGCTTCTCAAACTTCTTCGCAGCAAATCTGAAATCTCTCCACCAACGTCTTGGGCGATGGGAGTGAAACTCGCAGGGGTTAAGAACTTACTAATACCCAAGGGGACTAAAATGAGGATCGCCACGCTGATTGCCACCAGTTTCCAGGGCAGGGGTTCTTTCGGGGCCACCGTCGCGTCGCTGAGGTTTGCTTTGTATTCCGGGTGGAGCACGGCGTCGATCTGACCACCGATCAAGAGCACGAAGCTCATCATATAGAACCAAACCAAGCAGAGAATGACGGCACCCAAGCTGCCATAGAGCTTGTCGTAGTTATTGACTTGGTCAAGGTAGAGCTTGAATCCCACCGAAACCACAATCCATGAGGTGACTGAAAATAGGGTGCCTGGGGAGAAAATACGAAATTTCTTCTTCATGGCAGGGCAGAGCCAATAGATACCGGCATGAACCACGAAGAGAAAGAAGAGGGGAATGAGGTTGCGCACGATCTTGAACGCGCTTTCGCCGATGCCCCCCAAGTTGACATAGTTGAAGACGAACTCTTCAATGCGTGGACCTAAGAGAATGACAACAATGCCAATGACTAAGAGCATACCCAACATAAATGTCATGAGCAGGCTGAGGCCGAAGAAACGAGCATAGTGTCGTGGGTCTTTGAGGCCGAAGGCCTTGTTGAGCCCTCGTGTTGTTGAACTCATAGCGCCTGAGCTCATCCATACGCAGACAATCAAAGTGGCACTCAGCAAGTTGGTTTTCTTGATGGTGGTGACTTCGAAGATGGTTTCTTCTAATAGGCGAATGACTTCTTCAGGTGCGATCTTCTGCAGCAAGATCATAGTCTCACCGAAGAGATCTGGGATGGGTAAGAAGGCGACGGCCGTGGTTAAGAGGAGAAAAAACGGGAAGACAGCCATCATGGCGAAGTAAGCCATCTCGGCAGCGTGATTCTGCAAGTCGTTTTCGGCTACTTGCCGTGTGACCTTCCAGATCCACCTTAGTAATCTCATCCCCAGACTCCCGATCGTTTAGATCTTGATTGCTATCTTAAAGGCGTGGGGTCGAGCGTCCACCGTGCAGGACACTTAATCTTCTGCCTTCCTGACTACCATAGCAGCAGCGGCCCGACCTGCCACGACTCCCGTGCTAAAAGCTGATTGAAAGTTGAAACCACCGATAGGACCGTCCAAGTCAAGGATTTCCCCAGCGATGTGTAATCCTGGGACAATCTTGGATTCCATGGTCTTGGGCGACACTTCACTGAGCTCAACGCCCCCAGCGGTCACTTCCGCTTTGGCGAACCCTTCCGTCCCGTGGGGGAGGATGCGTTGCATCTTGAGGGTTGAAACCAAGGCTGATCTTTCGGCTTTGGTGAGGTCAGAAGAAGCTCGGTCTTCTGGGATCTGGGCTTGCGCCATGAGAGCCGTCACGAACCTCTTGGGGAAACTTCCTGGGATCACATTCGCTATGAGCTGCCGTTTCTTGGCAGCTTCACGAAACAGAATGTTGAGCTCATCGAGTCTTCGTTTTGGAAGCCAGTCTATTTGCAATTGCCGCTTAGAGTTTTGATTTTCTAAGTGCTTGGAGAGGTCCATGGGGCCAGGGCCAGAGAGCCCTCGGTGAGTAAAAAGAAGTGGGCGTCTGCGACTGAAGAGGGCTTTGCCCCCTTCCCCGATGGCCGATAAGACCACATCTTCTATGGCGATGCCCGTGAGGTCGCGAATCCACTCATCTTGGCAAACCAAAGGCACCAACGCTGGCCGGGGGTTGACGATTTTGTGACCTAATTTTCTCAGCCAGGGGTAGCCATCTCCGGTCGTGCCGGTTTTGGGAAAGGAAACTCCGCCGCAAGTGATGATGACTCGGGTAGCCACAATCTTGCGTCGGGGAGTGGTCAGCAAGAATCCGGAGTCGCAG
>WFTN01000119.1 GCA_015485455.1 Planctomycetota bacterium
CCTTTGAATAGGATCCTCCCTACTTCATAGGTCTTCAGTAATGGTGCCGACGTCGATGAATCGATCGCCGAACTCGTCGATCATGGTGCTATTACGATCAACGGGAATGACACGCACGCCACCGACAGTTTGAGTAAACAAGAGCTCCGCAGGTCCGCTTTCAGGAAGAAAAACAACGAACTCCCCTTTGGCGTTGGTTCTCTTGGTCAAGTAGACGCCAACCTGGATTTTCGGATGGAGGCGAGGAGAAACGAGTCTGTTAGCTGATGGAGCTCCAGCTTTGGTTACAATCCCCTGGACTCGAGTGCCCCTCACAAACATAGGCCTGAGCTCGACATCACCCTCAGACTCCCCCAGCACGACATTGTCATGAAGTGAGAAACAGGTCTCCCGGACAACTGTACCGCCACGAATCCGATCGCGAGTCAAAAGACCCACTTGCACAAAGTACTTGCCAATGTTGAGTTCAATGCTCACGGGCAAGGGGCATCCTGCGAGCCCCTTTACCACGCGTAAAGAACCATCCTTTTGGTAAGCAAAAATCGCGTAGACGTGGCGATTTCCCTCGACATGGCCATCAGGGGCGAGAATCGTCAAAGTACGGAAATTCGACTTGTCAGGTTCAACGGCCCTGAGTTCGACAAAGGCGGCGGATCCACTGTAGTAGAAGACCCGTTCTGTGCCACTGATAAAACTACCATCTGGATTCTTTTCTTCGGCATGTCCACTGTGGCGACGAGATAGCAATCTGCACGACACAGCAGAATTGGAGGATACAACGAGCGACGAGATCATCAACTCAACATCTTGATCCCATGCTTCGATTTCACAAAGCCCATTTTCATCGGTAACGGCTTGAACGGATGAATATCTGAGTCCGTAGGGAACGATGGTCACAGAGGCCCCAGGTACCACCCTTTCCTCCTTATCGAGCACGCGTACGGTGAGAGACAGAGCATTGCGCTGGGGTACTGTAATCTCGCCCAAGTCGATAACATCTCCAATCCTTTCTACCTCGCAAGAAACTTGGTGCTGAATTGTCTTCCTGTTTAATTTGAAATGAAACTCCACTGACTTTTGGCTAAGTTTCTTGGACCGAAACTCGAATCGCCCTTCGCTGTCCGTTTGGCAGTCAGATTCGAATCGACTTCGCCTATTGCCGTTGGCAGAAAATTGCAAACTACGTAGAAATACTCTTTCCTTGGCAATCGGTTTGCCGAAATTCCCCAGAACCACACCGCGGATAAGAGTGAAGTCTATATCGTCTGGCACTTCCTGTTCAGCGGACGTCCCAGCAGGTTCCCTTAGGCCAGAAATGACCGTTGACTCAGCAACAGACCTGGGAGGGATGCTCACCTCCGTTTGGCGACGTGGATTCACTTGGAGAGAATCCTGACTCGACTCCACAGAATTAATGGGGTCAAGTAAATCCTCTGGCCCGCTTCGCCAATTGGAGAAGGCAACAAAGAACAGAAAGATCACCCCTATCGTGATTGCCCCAGCACCCGCGGCACTTTTCTTGATTCGCATTTAATGCTCTCCTCGTTTACCTGAATTCAAAACGCAAAATGTGTGTATCTGACACCAGATTTTAGCCCTTCCATTTGGGATTTGTCCACGAGAAATGAGGCTTCACCGGAAATCCAGTGAAGACTCATATTCCGTGTTCAACAGCACGAAAATCAATGGAGGGGGCCTTGATGCTCCCTATTCACCAATCGCCACAGATTCTTCCACCGTTGTTTTGCAAACAGAACAATTGCCGGTGTAGACCAAGGTAATCTTGAAGCCGGAGATACCGACCGCCATTCCCGCAGGATTATCTGGATCACCTGACCCCGTCATGGAGAGTGAGCTGGATGCATTCGTACTTGTCAAAATGGTGCAACTGCCACCGACACCGACATCAGCGGTCTGCTGTGTCAAAGGGCGCGATTCTGGACCTGACCCAAGGGTGACGGGAAACCCGCCCCCGCCAAAGTTAATGCCGAGTCCCGCGATCTGCAATCCAAAGTTAAAATTGCCAGTTTGCGATGTCGACGAACTCACGCTGGCATTGCCGCTAAACGAAAAATTGGTGGGACCACCACCCTGTTGCCGGGCGCTCGTATTGATCACTGTGATGTTCCCGCCCATCGTGGCTGTTCCAGAACCACTAGAAGAACCGCTTGCAGTGTATTCTCCCTCAACGGTCATTTGTACTGCGATAATAACGGCCCACGAATTACATGAGCAAGTTGCAATCGAGTCATAGAACCTCCAATTGGAACTGTAACTATAGCCGGACGATGATGTCACTGTGGCGCTGGCGGAAGTGGCTTGGGCCGCAGCGTGCCTATTTCCACTGGTTGCAGTTGCCGTGTCAGCACCACTCTCGGCACTTGTCCCAGGGACGGGAAGGGGCTCAGGGGTCCAAATTTCCACCAGGTTCCAGGGGCATTTTCCGGCGGAAACAATGAGATCACCTTTCTTCGGCTCCACTGACTTGCCGTGGTTCGAGCTCTTACAAACAGTGCATTGCGCCTGAACTGCTGGGGCTGTTGCCAAGAAAGCAAAGACCAAGAGGAAGGCCATTGTTTTGATACTAAGTTTCGATTTCACTTCACATTCTCCAATTCTTACTGATGAAAGTTGCCGATCGGCGGAAGATCCAAGGTTCTATGCCCCGAGTCTCTCTCGGTGTCGCGAAAATGGCCTACGCCGATCAGGGAAGGGGTTTTGTTGCCCTCCGCCATACCTGACGTCAACTTTGGTGACCACCTCAAGA
>WFTN01000120.1 GCA_015485455.1 Planctomycetota bacterium
CCAAGGTCAGGGCTGGGGCATCACCACCGACGGAACAGACTTTTTTATGAGCAACGGCTCGGATGAGATATCTGTTCGAGATCCTGAGACCTTTAAGGTTAAGAAGACAATCAAAGTGGTGGATGGTGAACTTTCCATTCACGATCTGAACGAACTCGAGTTCATCGACGGCGAGATCTGGGCCAACATCTGGCAGCAAGATAGGATTGCACGAATCGACCCGACAACCGGCAAAGTGAATTCCTGGATCGATTTCACGGGCCTTAAAGACAAGCTTGGCAATACCGCGAAGGCTGGCGTCCTCAACGGCATCGCCATTGATCCGGTGACCAAGAACATCTGGATCACCGGCAAGAACTGGGACAAGTTGTTCCACATCGAAGTAGATTAGGGAACACTGACCCGTCATGCACAGCATCTTTGCAGCCATTGATTTCCCAGACATTGATCCGATCATTTTTCAGCTCGGACCATTTGCTCTCCGTTGGTATGCCCTCGGATACATCGCGGGCATCGTTTTGGGTTGGCGATATATCTATCGTTTGCTTCGCTATGGCCATACAGGAATGGATAGGACTCAAGTCGACGACGTTATTGTCGCCGTTACTTTTGGCATTATCTTGGGCGGTAGGCTAGGCTATGTCTTGTTCTATAAGGCTGGCTATTACTTCGAGAATCCCGAAGCCATTTTCCAGATATGGAAGGGTGGCATGTCATTTCATGGCGGGTTGATCGGGGCCAGTACCGGGGTGATCTACTCAGCATGGAAGAGGAAGCTTCGTATCGCCGCTGTCTTGGATGTTTGCGCCTGTGCCGCCCCCATCGGGATTGGCTTGGTTCGCATTGCAAACTTCATCAATGGTGAACTCTATGGTCGTCCCACGGATGTGGCCTGGGCTGTCAATTTTCCAGGAACTTTCAGGGCCCGGCATCCCAGTCAGATTTATGAAGCGGCCTCCGAAGGTCTCCTCTTGTTTCTGCTTCTCTTTTTTATGGTTCGCATTCCTGCCATTCGTAATCGCCCGGGAAGGCTTTCGGGCATCTTCCTCTTGGGATATGGGATGAGTCGATTTTGTGTTGAATTTTTTCGGGAACCCGATGCCCACCTTGGCTTCATCTTCAGCTTCCTAACCATGGGGCAAATTCTCTCTACCCCTATGATTCTCTTAGGCGCTTGGCTGTCATGGCGAGGCATCGGTCCGAAAAAAATCGTGTCCTCAGTTGGCTAGAATACGACCCCCACTACTGAATTGGTCTTTAGGGATGATGTGGTGAGGGGACGGGCAATGACAGCCTGCCCAGCGATTTCAACCGTTGGATACCAGGGCGGAAGGAAAATGTCGAACTGAGCCTCTCCGCTGCCATCGGCTATGGCAGAACCAACGACCTCGATGGGAAGAACCAAGTCAAGGACGAGATTCCCCAGAATCGGCACAGTTGGGCCCGTTCCGATACCAGCCGTGCTGGTGAGAAAATAGACAGTCTCTCCCGGCGCTGCCCCTCTTACTGTTGTGCTGACGACCGTCCCTCTTTCCAGGGGATCTCGTTCAAGGATGAGCTCCCGAGGGGTTATTTCAATCTGTTGGCGGGCGATATTGCCCGCCGTGTCAGCGACAGAGACCTGAATCCGATGAAGCAAGCCGACGGCTAAGGGGGGCAAAGACAAATTGATGACTTGTCCATCGGAGAGGGTGGTTGTCGAAGCTAAGTTTCCAGAGGAAGGACCACCGTCTGCGGTGACAGTGACTACCAAGGAATTGGGATCGAGGTCTGAATGAACGTCCAATGCCGATATCGACAAGGATCCAATCTCCAAAGGTAACCGTTGCGAGCCTTCGCCACCGTTGAGGCGAACGGCCAACGTTGGTTTCATGAGGTCATCGTGAACGTTGCCAACTGCCGTGGCGCTTGGTGTGTTGTTGGTGAGACACCCCAAGTCAATCCACTGGCCGATAGTGCGCTTTTCGGCAAAAGTCAAAGGTGGGACGCCAGAGTTTGGCGGTGGCATGGAATCTCCAATGTAATCGACGTCATCGCTTCGATCGCTGTTACTCCGGCCATCAAGCCTTTGGCCGAATACTTTCCATGCGAGAAGACTCTGGCTGGCAGATAGCTTGCGGACCCATCTTGTTGCTTGATGACCACCAAAAAGCGTGGGGTCGTCGAATGCTAAGGCATCTGCTGCATCATCCCCTTGCAGGTCTAGGTTTGCGGCCGGGTTTTGATCTCCGTGACAGCTGATGCATTTGGCCTGAAAAATTGGACGCACATCCCGATGATATTCTACAACGCGCACTTTCTCTGGCATGATGGTGACTGTTGAGTTGCCACTGGAGTCTTTGTCTATCATCGGTGTTTGAAGTGCGAAGTCTTCGATTTGATAGTTGGGGTTGGCGGCGTCCGTGAGTGCGAAAGGCAAAGGATCTTTGTCGGTGGAGTGGGCGTGACAACCTCCACAGTTGATCTTGCGTTCTCCCGGGCGGGAGGAGTGCCAAGTCATTTCGCTGCTGAGCGTCAAGCCGTTCTGATCGAGAATTCGGTGATGGTAAGGTGTCAAGGCTGGGATGCGGACTTCGTAGGAGGTGTCCGGGTTCCCTTGAGGGTCGAGAATTTCTTGCCCTTGGCTGTCGAATTTCCGCAACGGGATTTCCCCCAGAATCCCCCAAACTTGGCGCCCATTGGTGTGAGAACGAAAACCAAGATCGCAGCACATGCCGGGGATGTAGCGTAAATCTTGGGTTGTCATATCGACGACGATTTGGGCGGCGTGAATGTCTGCGTTGTTGAAGGGTTTGGTGTCTTGACCAACCGTGAAGCGAGCTGTTTGCTGGCGAAAGTTGTTGACTAAGTTGACGTCCCAGTCATCGTTGAAAGTAATGGGCCACTCTGATTCACGGTTGTAGACGGAAGATGTGCCAGTGGTGGCAAAGCAACTATTCGCTGGTAGGACGGAGGGGATTTCACTGCCGTCGTTGGGGCTCCCCATGCGGATGGGTGGTTGGGGGATTCCGTGGACTGCAGCGTAGGGCACTTCGGGGCGAGGATACATATATTGCCATGCAGGGTCTTCTAAGAGGATAATCATGTCATCTCTTTGAGCAAGATTGCCCCCGGGGGCCAGGACGATTTTCATATGGGGCTCTTCAGGAGTGGGGCGGTTGAGAGCATTGACGTTTCCGTTGCTCCAGACCATGAGCATGTCACCGTTGGGAGCCGCCGAGGGCATTGTGCTTTTTCCGGCGCGGGTCCCATCCGGGAGGATCACGGAAGACTTGTCGTAGGAAAGTGAAGGTGTCGTGGGCTGAAGCGACCATGGGGTTGCTAATGTTTGGCCTACTCGAGGAAAATGGTCTGTCACCCCGTTGATTTGGTAGCTTGCCGTTGACGAGGATAAGGGGCCAAAGACTTGGCCACTACTATGTCCTGGATCAACAGGGAAACGTACCAAAGTACCGTGGCCGAAGTTGTTGAAGTGGTAGTAGACGGTGGTCACGATATCACCGCCAGAGAGTTGGGTGGCAAAGTGCCAACTTGTACCCCGGGCGTGATCGCCAGCGAAAATGGTAGCGTCTGACAAATCTTGGTTGGCAACCATGAGAATGTGATTGCCGCCGAAACGACTACGATTTCCCGCTGGATGGAAATGAGTCCAGACGATACGCCCATCTGCCAATATGAAAGGATGTTGGCATGTTCCTTGGGTAAATCGTTCCATGAGTTCTAAATTGGATCCATCAGCGTCCATGCGCCAGAATTTCATGGCGGGTAGCCCCTTTCCGACGCTGTTCACACTCGAGATGGTGGCTTCGCGGTTGGACAGGAAAAGGATACGGCCATCCGGTAAGGGCGTTGGTGCTACATCAAACTGGGCGTATTGGGCATCAATACCGTGAGTCGTGTCCGTCCAAAGCGGTTCCACCCCAAAAGTGACCTGGGTTGCTTGGAGCGTTCGCAGATTGAGGCGCCAAATGTGGGCGGGACTGCGGCTTACCCCGCGTTGGGTATTGATGTCCTGAGGATCGACAAAGACGGTGAACCACACGGTTCCACCATCGAAGGAAAGAACAGGATCAGCGCAGGCACCTAAGGGGCCTGGATCGAACAGAACTTGAACACTTCCATTAGGATTGAGGCGGATGAGTTGGGTACCACGACCGATGTAGAGCGAGAAATTGGCCGTGTCCGGAAACACGTTGCGGCCGGTGTTGTTTGCTGTTGGCATCCGGCAAGCAATGATGGGATAGTTGATACCAGCTTGGGCTGGCGTCAATTGAGGGGGTCCGTTTTGGGCCAAGAGGACAACGGGAAGGACGTAGAGAACGAGGGCCCAGAAGAATTGGCGAATCATGGGTTTTGACCTGTAAGTTGGGGCGCGATCAAAACGGGCGCTCCCCAACCTTAGACCATTCTCTAAGTTGGAGCAACACGTAATAGTACCTCGGTTTTCTGGTGGTGGTCGCGTTCTTGTTGCTTAGATTCTGACTTCTTGATGGGCGCGACATTTACCCGAATCATTCGTGGTCTCGCGGCCACCCCTGGCCGTGTTGTGTTTTGAGCGAATTCTTAAGAATTGTTGTTCTGAGCTTTCTTTGCGGGTCTTTTCCTTGAGAAGTGGTTTATTCATGACACTTGGCTCGACGTTGTGAATAATGGGGGCTATGGTCATGGACCAGGAGAAAATGATGAATAGATCAATTGTTGCTGTCCTACTGCTACTTCTCTTTGCCACATCGGCGGAGGCCCAAAAAGCGAAGGAGAGGGCAGAAGAGAAAAAATGGGATAAGAAGAACAATGCCCAGTTCGTAGTGGACGACGAGACCCGCGCATGGAACCGCGACTTGAAGGTGCCCAAGGCTGTTCATGTTCGGACCAATAACTTCTTCTTACACTTCGATATTCCGAAAGTAAAAGTTGGGCAGCGCATCTTCAAACGAAAGGATGCGGCCTTGCTTTATAGCCGCAGACTGGAAGAACTTCTGCGCGACTGGGAAGCAATTTTTGGTGAACCCTATCAGTACCCCCAATCTGGGCATTTCACCGTTTGGATGCTCGCCAAAGAAAGAGATAGCCAGCGCGTTCGGGCCACCCTTTCCAGCGGCGGGGATAAACTGTTTTCTTCTACAGACCCGCACTACATTATTGGCATGGATAAGAAGGCGCTGAATAATGATGATGCCCTTCACGCCAATGTCTATCACCATGTCTCCCACCTCATTACCCAACAGGGATTCAACTACGGCAAAGGCGAGCCTGCAGGATGGTTTACCGCCGGTGTGGCCCACTGGCTTGAGATTCAGAAGTTTGGCGAAACACGTAACTTCACCAGCGGAGAGGTCGCCACCAAGAAGGACCGTTGGCAAATGGGAAAATGGCCGAAGAAAGTCTATGCCATGGCGCGCAAAGGCAAAGCCCCCAAGCTCACCACCTTTGGCAACCGTAGCGTCAAGAAACTGAATCCAATGTTGTCAGCTTTTTCATGGTCCATGGTCGATTTTATTATTGTTACCCATCCGAAGAAGAGACATGACTTCGCAAACGATTTGGCCGCCGGAAAGAGTACGCCTGATACCATGCGTGAATTGCTTGGTTGGTCTTTGCCACGGTTCCACGAGGAGTGGACGAAGTACTGCATCAAGAATCAAGGTAAGTCTGGGATGAAACCTCCCAAGAAAAGGCGCCGCTGAGAAGCGCATTTATTTTGTGTACCATAAAGAGAAGCGCCAGGACGTGGTGGGTCCTGGCGCTTCTTTTGGTCTATGCCGGTGAACTTTTTTCTAACGTTCGGAAGACTTTCTCAGTTTCGGACGTGGGCGAGATTTCCAAGTCTCCACATCTTCCAGCAGCATGGTCACAGCCTTGCTCATTTGCTCGTCGATGCCAGCGGGCCAGTCTCCCGGCTGCGGCCAGATTTCAATGTCCGGCATGCAGCCGTTGAGCTCCATGTCTTCGCCGTCGAGAAGGTACCAACCGCGAAATGGCATGCGCACGAAGCCAAGCCCCATGATGCTACGTCCCCCTGTAGAAATCACGCCGCCAGCAGTTTGCACACCAACAACACGACCTCGCTTGAGGGTCTTAATAGCATGAGAGAAGATCTCAGCATTCGAAAAACTGTTCTGATTGCACAAGACGATGATGGGTTTATCCCAGGTCGCATAGATGCGACGCCCACCAGGATAACCTTCCCCACCGCCTCGAGGTTTTGTGATGGCATGGGTAGGTTGAGTTAAGCAAGTGAGAAGATGATCGGTGATGGAGCCCCCTCCATTTTCCCGGACGTCAATGATGAGGCCGTCCTTGCCATGGCCTACCCGGTAGAGCTCTTCGTCGAAACGGATGAGGTTACCGCCACTCATTGCCTTGATGTGGAGGTAGCCCAATTTTCCCTGAGATAAGCGAGCGACCATCTGTCGGTTGTCGCGAAGCCACTCTTCGTAGAGTTGGGAACGTATCGCCCGGTAGCTTGTTGGCCTGATGGTCACATTGCGTTCGACACCATCTTTGTCGCGCACCAAGAGCTGAACATCTCTTTGAGCGTTACCCGTCATGACTGAAGCGATCTCCATGCCTGGATCGACGTTGGTTCCGTCGATACTGACGATGACTTCTCCGGCTCGCAGCAAGCTGTTTTTCTTGGCAGCGGGACTCTTGCGGATGACATCTTTGATCTTCAGGCCAGGGCCTTTCCAGGTCGGGTCAAAGCGACAGCCTAAGTGCCCTGTGGTTGCCCGCCATGTCTTGGTTGTGGTGCTTTTTGAACTTGGCAGAGATCTCAGGCGGAATCCGAGGTGAGATCCGTTTAGCTCTCCCAACATCATGTTGCCGACTTCGCCGAGAGAGGTTGCGTCGACACACTTGTTCGCCATAGGAGCATACTTGCGATAGATTTCGTCCCAGTTGTTGTTGCCCAAGTTTTCATCGTAGAAGTGGTCCCGCATGAGCATCCAAGCTTGACGGAAGATGGCACCAGAGAGGGCCGCTAGATCAATGGATTGTTGAGCGCGAAAGCTGAAAGTCTCTGATTTACCATTGCTTGAAAAGATGGCTGGCTTGCCAGACAAAACCCCGACCAATTTCTTGGCTTGGTGAATCTTGGCTAGGGAATGGGGGGCTTGTGAGGAGAAATATTTGGGGGACAACTTATCAGGGAACTCCACTGAGTAGACCCCTCTTTTGCCTTTGACAGATGCAGCGAAGAGAAGTTTGGCGCCTTCCGGTAGGAAGACCAAACCGCGCTCAGAGCTGCCGAAGTTGCGGATGCGTTGAATGCGATCGCGGATGCCAGCGAAGTGGATCTTGACAGCCTTCACTTGGTCAGACTTTTGCTTCTTGAGTTTCTTGACTCTTGGTTTGGACTTCCCTTTGGCCTTCGTTTTTGCCTTGCTGGGCTTGCTCGTTGCTTTGGGTTTGTCCTCTATGGCTGTTGTCTTTTTGGGCTCCTTCTTCAATGGCTTCTTGCTGCTTTTCTTGCGCTCTTTCATCTTCTTGATCGCTTTTTCGAGTTTGCGATCTCTTGATGTTTCTTCAGCGCTATCCTTGGTCAAGTAGACATAGGCGATGTCAGACTCTGTGCCCCAACGTCTGCCTACAAATGCAAGGACTTTGCCATCTGGGCTGAACCGGGGATTGTAATCACGGTCTGGGTGGCATGATAAATTGAAAGGCTTGCCCTTGCCATTGACCCTTTTGATCCAGATGTCGCTGTTGAAATCGTTGTCTTCGACGGAATAGGCCAGCCATTTGCAATCGGGTGAGAAATCGTAGTCGGGCATGTTCCAGCCGGAGAGGATTTTGCGGGTGCCGCTGCCATCCAGATTCATGATCATCAGGTCTCCACGATCTTGGGTGTAGGACACACGTTTGCCGTCGGGGAGAAGCCTGAGCCCGGTTTCTACGTTTGGATTCTGGGTCAGCCTCTTGAAGTTGAATGACTGATTCTGCCAGAAGAACTTCTTGGTGTCTTTGCGGGTGGCGGTCCAGATGTCTGCATCACCGCCTTCGTAGCTGATGAACATCAAAGTGTCATTGTCGACAAAGAGGGGTGACTTCTGCTCTGTGGCGTCGTATGTCACCTGGATGGCTTCTTTGAGGACGGTGTCCATGACCCAGATGTCGTTTCCAGCACTGAATGCCATGACCCGGCCGTCTGGGGTGAAAGTCGCTTCGGTCGCAGATTCTTGAACCAAGTTTTGAACGCGATTCAAAGTTGACCGGCCACCATCGTTCAAGGGGATCTTCTTCGTGGTGTTGGTTCGGGTGTCAAAGCTGTAGAGATCGAAGAGTCTGCGGAAGATGATGGTCTTGCCGTCGGCAGAGATCGCCGGGAACATGGGACCATCTTTTTTGTAGTTAGTGAGTTGGGTGTCAGGAGATTCAGGAACGAGATCGTGGTGCCAAAGGTTGTAGCTGCCACTGCGCTCACTGATGTAGTAGAAACCGGCTTCATTGGCGTCCCACATGGGATGTCTATTGAAGTGCTTTTCTTTCAAGATCAGTTTGTGGGTGTTGGTGCTGCGGTCGAATTGCCAAATTTGTTCAGATTCGGAGCCGGTGTAGCGCTTGCGGTAGGTAGATGCCCGCTCCCGGCAATAAAGTAAGTCACTGCCATGTTTGGATAAGGTACCGCTGTGGCCATAGCCATCG
>WFTN01000121.1 GCA_015485455.1 Planctomycetota bacterium
CTGGGAGGGGAGCTCATGTTTCGTTAGTTTGTAGCATCCCTTTCATATGGAGGAGCCTCGTGGAGGACATTCGTAACTTTTGTATCATTGCTCACATTGATCACGGCAAGTCGACTTTGGCTGACCGTCTGATTCAGTCCTGCGGTGGTGTCGCTGACCGTGAGTTCCGTGACCAGATTCTGGACTCCATGGACATTGAGCGGGAACGCGGAATCACCATCAAGAGCAACACGATTTCGTTGTCTTACAAAGCGAAGGACGGCAAGATTTATCGTCTCAACTTGATTGACACTCCAGGCCATGTTGATTTCTCTCATGAGGTGCGCCGCTCCCTTATGTCCTGCGAAGGAGCCTTGGTAATCGTCGATGCAGCCCAAGGGGTGGAAGCTCAGACGGTGGCTAATCTCTATCTGGCTCTCGAGTATGATTTAGAGTTGCTGCCGATCATCAACAAGATCGACTTGATCGCCGCCGATCCAGATCGCGCACGGGAAGAGATTGATGCGGACTTGGGTTTAGATCCGTTTGAGGCCATTGAATGTTCGGCGAAGAAGGGCATCGGCATTGATCTCATCCTCGAAGCTATTGTTGAGAAACTGCCAGCACCCAAAGGCGATCCCAATGCCAAACTTCAGGTCTTGATTTTTGATGCCCATTACGATTCCTATCGCGGTGTTATTCTTCACTGTCGCGTTCGTGCTGGCACTTTGAACAAGAAGCAAAAAGTACGGTTCATGCATACGGAAAGTGAGTATGTGGTAGATGAACTGGGCTATCTGCGAATCCAACCGGAGGCTCAAGATTGTTTGATAGCCGGTGAGGTGGGCTATATCATCTGTGGCGTCAAGACGATTCGGGATGTGGCTATTGGAGATACGCTTACCTTGGCGGATGATCCAGCTGAAGAGCCTCTTCCTGGTTACGTCCCAGCCAAGCCTGTTGTGTTTTCCTCCCTTTATCCCATGACTCGTGACGACTACGATGATCTCGCGAAGGCCCTGGAGAAGCTGAGTATCAACGACGCTGCTTTGACTTTCGAGAAGGACACATCGGCTGCTCTCGGATTCGGATTTCGCTGTGGTTTCCTTGGTCTTTTGCATCTTGACATTATTCAAGAAAGGCTGAGCCGCGAATTCAATATGTCTTTGTTGCTGACGGCCCCCAGTGTTCTCTATAAAATCGAATTGATGAATGGGGAGTCTATTGAAGTTGATAATCCTTCTTACTTCCCTGATCCGTCTACCATCAAGGAACTCCAAGAACCTTTCATTCGTGCAGCTATCATTATCCCCGAGAGTTTCTTGGGACAGGTGATGGAGCTTTGCCGGGAGCATCGCGCAGCGGAGACGTCCTTTAACTATCTTTCGGTGGGTCGTATTGAAGTGAAAAGCGAAATGCCACTTGGGGAGGTTCTCTTTGATTTCTACGACAAGCTCAAGAACGTAACCCGCGGCTACGGCTCTTTTGACTACGAAGTCACAGACTACAGAACCTCCGATATTGTGAAGGTCGATATTTTGGTCAACAAGGAACAGGTGGATGCTTTGGCTCAACTTGTTCACCGAGATAAGGCCCGTCCCCGTGCATTGCAATATTGTGAGAAGTTGGCCAAGACGATTCCGAAGCAACAGTTTAAGATTCCTATCCAGGGCACGATCGGGGGAACTGTGATTGCCCGAACAACTATCAATGCCTTCCGCAAAGATGTGACCGCCAAGTGCTATGGCGGTGATATTTCTCGTAAGCGCAAGTTGCTTGAGAAACAGAAAAAGGGCAAGAAGAAGATGAAGACCATTGGCTCTGTGGATATCCCGCAAGAAGCTTTTTTGGCAGTTCTTCGCTCTGATACCGACAAAAAATGAGTGTGGGCGGAAGCGAAAAGGAATTGGCGGGTGTCTACGTCCACATTCCTTTTTGCTCCTTTGTCTGTCCTTACTGTGATTTCGCTGTCAAGAGGCTCGAAGCCGGTGAAATCGATAGCTTCACAAAAACGCTCATAACTGAGATCGCTCATTCCCCTGGTCAAGGGCAGGCTGTTGATACCATTTATTTCGGTGGCGGGACTCCCAGCGTGCTATCCATTGAGTCGGTTGTCCGTATCGTGAGGGCTCTCAACGACCGATTCGATCTCAGTTCTTCCTGCAAAATTCACATGGAAGTCAATCCGGAGGATGTGACCGAGTCTTATCTGTCGGAACTCAAGGATGCGGGGGTCAAGTTTTTGAGTTTAGGCATTCAAAGCTTTGACGACGATGATCTCAAATTCTTGGGGCGTCGCCATAACGGGGCTGAAGCCAAGCGTGCCATGGACGTTGCCCAACATGTGGGATTTGAAACGTTGTCGGTGGACCTCATTTTTGGTTTGCCCCAGCAAGTGAATCAGGCTTGGTTGTCTCAAGTTGACTACTTGGCTGTGTCCGGGGTACACCATGTTTCCTGTTATCAGTTGAACGTGAAACCTGGGACCTTGTTTTCTAAGCGGGCCGCCCTGGGGCGATTCCATGAGCTTTCGGATGATGGACAAGGGGTCTTCTTTGAAGAGGTCCATGGGCGCATGTCCGCCTTGGGGTTTGAAGCATATGAAGTTTCGAATTTTGCCCGGGCGTCTCGTCATCAATCGAAACACAATAAGAAATACTGGGGTCATATTCCCTATTGGGGTTTTGGACCTTCCGCCCACTCCTTCAATGGCAGAGATCGGTTTTGGAATCATGGTTCCCTTGTAGCGTGGTCCGAACAGGTTCATCTTCTTGGGAATGGCATCGAAGAGCGAGAAACCTTGTCTCGTCACGACGTCGCTCTCGAGGTGATCATGTTGTCTCTCAGACGCACCACTGGCCTTGACTTGGATAACTTCTACCAGCGGTTTGATGTGGACTTGGCGGCCGAAGCTGGGGACGTTATTGCCAAACACGAAGATGCTGGTCTCTTGTTGAAAAAGCGAGGGGTGTTGAGACCAACTGTTTCTGGCTTGGCGGTGGCAGATGCCATGGCTCTTGATCTCAGTTATTTTCTGTAGATTGTCTTGGATTCATCCGATCAAAGAGTGGGGCTCTGTGGCTGATTGGGTGCCAGAGGGTCGAATTTCGTTTTAACTCTTGTCCACGACTTGATGGGCTGGTTGAATGAGCCTTCTACCCAGATGGACCGTGAGTCAGATATGCGCCAATCATTCCTAACTTTCCTTTTCGTCATTCACCTTGGATTTGTGGCGTTTGGACAAGCAACCATTTCAGTACCAGGAAGTGTCGCGACGATCCAAGGAGCCATAGTTGCGGCGTCTTTTGGCGACGTAATCGAAGTGGCCCCCGGCCATTATGTCGAAAACATCAACTTCTTGGGCAAGGCGATTACAGTCCGAGGAGTTAACGGAGCATCCAACACGACTCTGGATGGTGGTGGCTTGCTTCCTGTGGCGATATTCGTTTTCGGCGAAGGCCCGGGATCTGTTTTAGAAGGATTCACTCTGACAAATGGACTTGGGACCCAGGTCGTCATAGGGCCCAATGGGCCAGTGACTGCCGGAGGAGGAATCTACTGCTCCTCAAGTTCTCCGATCGTTCGCGATTGCATCATTACTGGGAATCAAGCAACCCGAGGTGGGGGGGCTGAAATCTCTGGCTCCCCTTTGTTTCAGAATTGCACTTTCTCCAACAATACGGCCACGGGGGCCGGTGGCGGTTTGAGCGTATTACCGACAGGATTTCCCACTCTTCTTAACTGCCGCATTATGCGCAACATTTCCAACCTTTATGGTGCGGGAATCGCCAGTGCAGCGGGGAGCAATCTGCTGGTTGTCAATTGCTTGATCTGTTGTAATGTTCTGGCCCCAGTCCCGGCGAACATGGCATTTGCAACCGGCAGCGCGATTTATTTGGCCAGTGGGGGAACGGCGATGATCGTTGAAGGTTCTACCATCGCGGCTAATACCACGAGTGCTGGCGCCACGATCGGATGTGATGGGAGCATTGCCTTCTTGAGCGTGAACAACTCGATCATTTACCACAACGTAGGAGCGACGATTGCTTCCGTCAGTGGCGTTGCGCAGATGAGCTACACAGACATCGAAAACGGTTACGCTGGTCTCCAGATGATTGACGCTGATCCCATGTTCGTTGACTTGGCTATGGACGATTTTCGTTTGTCTCCAGGTTCACCGGGGATTAACGCTGGCGCGAACAGTTCGCCTTTTATGGCTCAACTCGACTTGGTGGGAGAGGAGAGAGTACTTTACGGGGCAGCAGATTTGGGGGCTTTCGAGGTTAGCGACATATCTGCCTCTCCATTTGTTGGCGGCAATTTGTCCCCCGGAGCGATGGCGAACGGGCCTGTCTTGTTGATCAACGGCGAAGATGGTGGCGCTGATCGGCGAGTCGAAGCCACCATAGGACAGAGCAACTCCATGAGCATGCTGCATCCTCCCACCAATCTTGTGCCTTCTCATTTCGCGGTTTATGGATTCTTTGGGATACCAGGACCCCATGACTCCGTGAGTCTCCCTTTTGGGATTGGAGACATGATTGTGTTGCCATGCCCACTTTATCCTTGGGGACACCCCCTGTTGTTCACTTTCACCAATTCAACTGCCGTTGATGTTTGTGGTCAGTTGATTGTGTCTCACCCAACCCCTTGGAATTCCGGCCCTCAAATTCCGGTCTTCTTCCCTTTGACTCTTACTTTCCAAGGTGTGGTCGAAGAAACGACGGGCAATTTCAGCGTTACTAACGCCATTGTCCTGGTGATCAGCTAATTGGTCCGAATAGAGGGGAGGGACTCCCCATCCGGGTCAGGGGCCAATAAGGAAGTGACAAATGTCACCTTCTTGCAAGATGTATGATCGGCCTTCCGTGCGCAATTTACCTGCAGCTTTGATTGCTGACTCCGAATTGAACTCAATGAGGTCATCCACGGAATAAATCTCAGCTCGAATGAACTTCTTTTCAAAGTCCGTGTGGATAACGCCCGCCCCTTTCGGTGCTTCCCATCCTTTGTGCACTGTCCAGGCCCGTACTTCTTTTTCGCCTGCGGTGTAGAAGGTTTGAAGTCCGAGGAGATCGTAGGTGGCCGCAATGAGTCTTTCGAGTCCCAAGACTTCGATTCCCAAGTCGCTCATGAACATGCTTCGATCGTCGTCTTCCATGGTCCTCAGTTCACATTCCAAGTCTCCGCAGATTGGAATCCAGGATGCTTTCGTAGCTGCTGCCTTCTTCGCAACCTTTTGGGCGTGTTCGCTGGAGCCATCCAAATCATCATCGCTAACATTGGCGACGTAGAGCATGGGTTTGATGGTCATGAGGCAGAGAGGTTTTAGCATTTTTATGTCTGTGGGCTTCCACTCTTCTGATCTCAGCAACCGGTCAGCTTCAAGGACCGCTTTCGCTTTCTCCATCACAGCTAATTCAGCAATGGCATCTTTGTCACCAGACCGCGTCTTCTTGCGCACGCGTTCGGTCGCTTTGCTCACGGTATCCAAATCCGCCAAGATGAGTTCCAGCTCGATAATTTCGATGTCGGTGATGGGGTCCACGGGACCTTCTCGCACCACGCTAGGGGTGGTGAAGCAGCGAACGACTTGCATGATGGCATCGCATTCCCGGATGTTGGCCAAGAACTGATTGCCCATGCCTTCGCCTTTTGAAGCACCGGCAATGAGGCCGGCGATGTCCACCACTCGCAGGTTGGCAGGAATCACTTTTTGGGTGTTGATCCTGGTGTGAATGGCGGTGAGGTTTTCGTCGGGTACGTCGACGATGGCCACATTCGGTTCGATGGTACAAA
Source organism: Planctomycetota bacterium (assembly GCA_015485455.1). Lineage (GTDB taxonomy): Bacteria > Planctomycetota > DRQF01 > S139-23. Next base: position 5,779 of record WFTN01000121.1, read on the forward strand.
AGGGATAGTTAGCTTGCTCTGCCGCTGCGGCGGTGAGAGCGTTAAAAATGGTACTTTTGCCGACGTTTGGAAGGCCGACGATGCCACAGGATACGGTCATGATGATTCCAGCTTGGACTGCAGTGAGTTGGTAAGAGACGCGTGAGCATCTCGTCTTATTTGTCTTCTTCGAGAATACTTGCCTTCTCGAGAGTGATGATTCTCTTGGGTTTTTGAGACGGCGTCGCCTGGGCCTCGACCTTTGTCAGAGTGGGGAAACCTTCCACCACTTCACCATAAATCGTGTGTTTACCATCCAAATGGCGAGCTGGGGCGAAAGTAATGAAGAACTGAGAGCCATCAGTCCCCGGGCCAGCGTTCGCGGCACTCAATAGCCCTTTTCTGTCATGGACGACTCCGGTGTCGAATTCGCCTTCGAACTTGTAGCCTGGACTTCCCATACCATTACCCAAAGGGCAGCCGCCCTGCATCATGAAATTCTTCATGACTCGATGAAAGTAGAGGCCGTCATAGAAGCCCAAACGAGTCAGATAAATGGCGTTGGAAACGTGATAAGGGGCAACTTCCGGCATGAACTTGATCTTGATTTCACCTTTGGAAGTTTTCAGGAGCCAAAAGTAGTTCTTCTTGTCATCGAAGTTGATCATGTTGGGCTCGGGCAGAGCGGTTTTCCAATTCGGTTGACTCTTGTCAATCATGCCCAGCTGGACAAAATCATTGATGTATTTGTCGGCAGCTGCCACGCCCAGAAGGTCTGTCCCTGGAGTGTAGTTGTAGGGTTCGGGCTTAGATTCCTGATCACCACATGCGCCTATGGTAAGAAGTAAGACAAGGATAAGGCATCGGTTGAACAAAGCTGGACTCCCCTGAGTAGCAAAATTCCAAGAGGCCCCACCGCCATGGTGAGGTAAATTCTGCCTATGTTATCGCGTTTTAGGCCAGCAAATAAGGTGGAATTCAGGTCTTGGCGTCCCGTTTGACTTTGTTGATCTCAGCGGAATTGGTGCCCAGATCCTTCATGAGACTGTTCAAGACCTTCTCAGGGCTTTTTTGACCGCAACTGAAGAGGTCGAACGCCAGGTATCCCAATTCTGGGTAGCTGTGGAGAGAAGCGTGGGATTCCGAGAGCAAAATGAGGGTGGTGAATCCGCCCCCGGGAAAGTCATGGCCGACGGAGTTGAGGATCGTGAATTGCTCGGATTTAAGTGCCTTCACTAACATGCTCGCCACAGTAGCCCGATCCCCGAGGAGCTTTGGGCTGACTTCATTGATGTCAGCGATGAGATGGGTTCCGATTGATTGAGTCATTGTATGGTTTGCGTTTAGTCCAAATACTTGTGGTAACCGCTGCGGTAGAGCTGAGATAAGACGGGGTCATTGAGGCGATTGATCTTCGTTGGCACGGGTTCCATGTCCTTCGGGAAGTTGAATAGGCTGCTCAAGGTTTCAGTGGTGAGGAAGTTGGTTTTCACCGATATCTTGATGCTATCGACATCGATGGGGCGCCGGGAGGCCATGACGAAACCCCAAGTTCCGAACGTTGGAATATAAGCATGGTAAGGCCTTGAGTAGAATCGTTCGCTCATCCCTCCTCCTGTTGTGGTCCGAACAGACTGGAGAGTCTTGTTGATACACCAGAAGGCTTCTCGGGACCTGAAGGGGCTGGTGGCTTGGGTAGCAAGAGTCCCATTTTCTGCAAGATGACTCAAACAAAGGCGATAGAAAGCTTCGGAGTAGAGTTTCGAGAGGGCGCTCTCCGATGGATCAGGCAAATCGATCAAGATAACGTCGAAAACCTCGTTGGTTTCACTTAAGAAGGCCATGGCATCGGTGTTTTGGATTCGCATTTTCTCAGAACGAAGAGAGTTGTCGTTGAGTTCCCTGAGCACCACGCGGTTGGAGAACAGGTCGGTGACCATGGGGTCCAAGTCCACCAAGGTGATTCTTCTTACATCCCCAAATTTCAGCACTTGTCGAGCGAGTAGACCGTCACCACCACCGAGGATGAGAACTTCATCACGCTTTTCTGCGGATGAGAGGGCGGGGATGGCCAAAGCTTCGTGATAACGATATTCATCGACGCTCGAGAATTGGAGATGTCCGTTCAGATAGAGGCGTGTGTCATTTCTCCAACGAGTTAAGACGACTTGTTGATAGCGACTGGCTGAGGAGAAGATCACCTCATCTTGATAGACACGGTTCTCGAATTCTTTCACCATGCTTCCGGCCACGGCGGTTGCAGTGATGAGTGTGACAAGTGAAATGATGACGGCAATCGTCAGACCTTTTTGCCGACCTCTCATTTGCCTTTTGAGGTTGTGTAGGAGGATGGCCGCTACCAAGACGTTGGTAATGCCGACGACCAGGGAAGATCGTACTAAGCCCAACTGAGGTAAGAGGAAGAATGGGAAGACAATGGAAGCGACCAGAGCTCCGGCATAGTCGACGGAGAAGACATTGGCCACCGTGACCCGCAATGACCGCACTTCTTCTAACAGTCGGATGACAAGGGGTATCTCTAAGCCAACCAGAGCGCCAATGATAAAAACATGGGCAATGAGAACTGGAACATAGAGGTCTGTAAACGCGAAAGAGGCGAATCCGGCGAGGGCGCTGAATCCCCCAACCACGCCAATGAGGAGCTCAATGGTCACGAACCAAAAAACTAAATGATCCTTCAAGAAACGACTCAGGAAGGATCCTACTCCCATGGAAGTCAGAAATAGCCCAATCGTCAATGAGAACTGAGTCGTCGAGTCCCCTAAGAGGTAAGAAGACAACGTGCCAGCAATGAGCTCATACACTAAGCCGCAGATCGCAATGACGAATACTGACGTCAAGACAACTGCCGAGGCCATCGCCGTCTGTTGCGACTCTTCTGTGAATTCGTTCATTAGCGAATGACGGCGGCGATCATGATGCTAATGGCGATCATCGCTCCGGCAATGATAATCCCCAATGACGTATTTTGATCTTCTTCGATTTCTTTGCGAATGGAGAAGGGGACGACCTTCTCCATCACAATGATTCCGAAACCTAAGAGCAAAAAGCCCAAAATGGCATAGATGACTGTCAGTAAAATCTGGTTGAATTCGTGTGACCAATTCATGAAATGTTCTCTCCTATTTCCGTCTGTTTCTTACTTGCCTCGAAGAAGTCCGCCGCCCATGAAGTAACGGGTGCGATAGCGACCACGCCTATTTGTCTTGGCAGATCCTTCCCGAATGCTGATGGGTTTCTTGACTGGTTTTGGGATTCCCAATCCGGAGGCAGATGCTCGGACTGCTGTGTATGATAGGCCAACCATGAGGGCAACGAGTGCCCACGTTTTCTTGTTCATTATTCGCTCCAACGTTTGCCTTCAAACGTGAGTTTGGGAATGAGTATGATGAAGATCCATATGAGGCAAAAGACCATGAGAATCACGAAGTATCGGCTGAGGATGATTTCTTCTCGAACAATAACAGTGACGTTGTAATTTTGATTCGTGAGTTGGTTGTCCGCGGTTTCTCCAGAGCCCGCAACCCCCTTCACTAGGAGCTTATAGAGTCCTGGCTTCTCGATACGAACTGGCACAGTGTCTTCTCGGCTGCCCTCCGACCAATCGGGGCCGTGGTAGTATGACATCTGGGTTGAGAAATCCATGACCGCTCGGTCCTCTTCGTCCACAAGGGCGACATCGAGATAGACCCATTCGTTGTTTATGTTCGACCGGAATTCAAACTCAACGAGGCAGGGTGCGGTGGCGATTTCGAATTCCTTGGTGACGAATTCTTGATCGTATTGAGCTCGCTCTAAGTAGATTTCGTCTTTAAGTCTTTGGCCCGTGGTGGTGGACCACACCAGAAGCAGGATGCTTAAGCAGCAAAAGAAGGTCATGACGACAAGGGATTGCTTCTTGAATGGAGTTGTTATGTATTCCTGGCAGGCGCCTACGCCACGGGCAGGTGGCAGATCTTTGATGCTGATGCCGAATGCTTGGGCGACTTCATCTCGATCAACATACTGTCCTTGCGAC
>WFTN01000122.1 GCA_015485455.1 Planctomycetota bacterium
CAGATGTGTATAAGAGACAGCTTAGAAGAAGCAGCCAAGCAAGAAGTCGATGCGGTCATCGTCGCCGACATGGCCACCATGATGATGGCCCAAGAGTTAGGGTTAGAAGTTCATCTTTCAACCCAACTCTCCATCTCGAATTCTGAGTCCGTTAAGTTCTATGCCCCTTATTGCGACCGCATCGTCTTCGCCCGAGAACTCAGCCTGCCGATGATCAAGAAGATCTACCACGTCATCCAAGAAGAGAACATCTGCGGCAGGTCAGGGCGGCCAATCGAAATCGAAGCGTTTGCCCATGGAGCTCTTTGCATCGCCGTCTCAGGACGCTGCAGCATGTCACTCTACTCTGACAACGCATCGGCCAATCGTGGGGCTTGCGACCAAAACTGCCGCAAAGAATACATCGTCAAGGACGTCGAAACGGGGCACGAAATGTTGGTGGACAACAACTACGTCATGTCCCCCAATGACATCGTAACCATCGATTTCATTGACGAAATGCTTGAAAGCGGTGTTCGCGTGTTCAAGCTGGAAGGACGGGGACGCTCTCCCGAGTATGTAGCCAACGTCACCCGCTCCTACCGCACCGCCTTAGATGCCGTTCAGAATGGAGACTTCACCCCAGAATTGGTGGAAGAACTGAAACCGAACTTGGAGAAGGTCTACAACCGAGGCATGTCCTCTGGTTATTACTTGGGCAAGAAGCAAGGTTGGTCCGAGACCAATGGCACCAAAGCCACCCACCGAAAAGACTATGTGGGAACCATCAGCAATTTCTTCTCGAAACGAGGTGTCATCCAAGTGGATGACGTTGGTCTCGAGGTCAAAGTAGGTGATGAATATGTCATCATTGGCGACAAGACAGGAGCTGTTGAGGGCATTGTCACAGAAATCCGCGTGGAGCAAAACGGCGACATGGTCCAGCTCGACAAGGCCACCAAAGGGTCGACCTTCACCATGTCCCACAATGGCGAGGCCCGGCGCCGCGATCGTATCTACCGCATGACACCGTTAACGGCCGATGTCTAAGTCTCGCTTGATTATTCGCCATAAGGCCGCGGAATGCGTCGGCTGCGCCTTCTGTGCTGAGGTCATTCCTCAATACTTCATATTGGATGAAGACGGCATGGCCGTTCTCCTCAACAGCGAGCAGCAAGGGGTCTTTGACCAAGCCGAAGGTCTATCTGTCGATTTAGAAGACATCGAAGAAGCCATCCAAGGCTGCGCCACCAACATTATCAGCGTAGACAAATCAAAGAAGTAAAGAGCTTCTCAATTGAAGTCACTTCTAAATCGCCTTAACCTGCTCCATGATCGATACAGCACATTTCGCAGGCTTTTGCGCCGCGCACACCGTCTTGGGGATTGCCAAAGGCAGACCGCTCTCTCCATTCGTTGTCATCCTCGCTTACGCATCCCAACCTGAGATCCGAAGGATGGAGGCGGAAACCCTGGAAGATGGCGTCATTGAAGGGCTTAAGATTCTCGACGCACCCCATGCTAAGACGGAACGGGCTGTTCTCGTCTACGACAGCATTGTGACAACGGAAGATGGGGAAAAAGACACCATCTTGCTCGACGTCCGCCAATACGGCAAACATGCTTGCGCGGTGACCATAGCCATCCCCTATCAGCCCAAGACAGAAACGAAAGAATTCTCCGTGGGCAAACCGGAATTCGTTGGCTTTGCCGGCATTCAAGAGGACGTACTCCCCACTCTCTTTGACCCCTTCTTCGAAGGCGTGGAGACTCACCCGGATGGCGCTGCTGTTTGGAACGCCCATATGGACCAGCCCCAAGAAGGAGAATCAGAGCCCGAGCCTTCATAAGGGAGGACAAACTTGCACTTCAACTCGACGGAGACATCCTGCGCTAATCGGCCTCGACCGAAAAACCAGGCTAATCGCCTTTGAAACCAGACGCGGTTTAGACTATCAAGAATAACCCAAAGTTGTGGTGCCCGTAGGGTGCAAAAAGTCAGCCGACCTATAATAGTCTTGCCCCGAGTTGGTGTCCACCAACTCGGGGCAAGACAACAACGGCCCTTGGATTTATTCGCCAGTGTGCAGCGATAGGCGACGTGAGTCGGCCAACGCCTGACACCATGAAGCAGCAATTGCCGACCGACGAATGGATGCCATCGATAGCAGACTGTCAGATTCTCGCAATTGGGGGTCGTGTGTTGCTGGCTTGTACAATGCCGAGAGAAATCACCAGGGCATCGGCAACGAACTTAGCGATGCCAAAGAGATGCCCAGGGAGGGAAAGATCGTCCGTGACAAACGACTCGGCGGTCTCTTATCCTTCTAGTGTCGCGCTGACTGAAACCACTTTCGTCGACGCAATTGTGATCAGTCTTGCGCCCGAGGTCCATCCAAAACAAGAAAGTTGACGAGCTGTGTGCCAGTCACCGACGCAATGTCGACGCAAACCGAAAAACCGAGTCGGCCTCTCTCCGTCCGCTGACGTTCGCCTGGCCCCAATTTGACGTCGGCTGACTTCTTGCACGCTACGGGCTCTGTCTTGGTTCGACTTTGGGCCACTGGCCACGGCGTTGGCTGACCGTTTGTTGGCGCTAAAGAAACGGTTGTCTTTGCGACCGATCGGAAGACGAGATACACGGCGGATCCCGCTCAAACAGTCTAGTTGCCCCGAGTTGCACTTTCAGTCGAACTTTTCGAGAGCAACTCCACATCGACGAATCATGCCAAGATTGCCCATAAGATGCTTATTCACCGCCATTTATAGCAAGGGTACACAGCAACAGGATTGGCCAGCAGTCCTTTCGTTTAATTCGCTTATTGCGTTTATTTCGTTTAGCCGATAAAGTTGGGATACCGGAGACTAATCATGATCGTAAACCAGACCTACTCAGAAGCAATTCCGACAGACGAAGATGTGCTTATGGCACGAGAATCGAGTCGCGAATTGTCCACTTTCATTTCGAAGAGTTCTTCGATCAGTGTACGCATTTCAGGCGATGGCCATGAGTCTGTAGAAATCCCTGCAGTCGCTGCCCAACTTCTGATCAAACTCCTCGAAGAGATGTCTCAAGGAAACGCAGTAACACTCATCCCCATCCATGCTGAATTGACTACTCAGCAGGCTGCTGACTTATTGGGTGTATCCAGACCTTTCGTGGTGAAGCAAATCGAAGAAGGGCTCCTGCCTGCTCGCAAGGTCGGTGCCCATCGGCGCGTTCTCTTTCAAGACCTCATGACCTATAAGAAACGTATCGATGCTGATCGTCAAACGGCTCTGAATGAGCTCGCCAAGCTGGACCAAGAATTAGGACTCAAGTAAGAACGAGTCGAATCCCCCATGCACAGCCAATTCACCGTCGTCTTCGATGCTTGCGTTTTGTACCCAGCAACATTGAGAAACATCCTGCTGCAGTTGGCTACAACCGGTTTGTTTCGTGCTCGTTGGAGCGATTCAATTCACGAGGAATGGACACGAAACCTTGCCCAAAACAGGCAAGACATAAGTCTCAAGAAATTAGAACATCTCCGAGATCTAATAAACAAAGCTGTGCCTGATTGTTTGGTAACTGGTTTCGAACCACTGATCGAGAATTTAGAATTGCCCGACACCAATGATCGGCACGTTCTTGCCGCAGCAATTCGCTGCCATGCTGCAATCATTGTCACTGCCAACTTGCGAGACTTCCCAGACAACCTTCTCAAACCTTTTGGAGTTCGGGCGCAGCACCCCGACGACTTCATAGCTTCACTAATCGACTTAAACGAATCCGTTGTCTGTCAAGCTGTGCACGCCATGAGACATCGTTTGATAAAACCTCGACAGACAACAAGTGAACTTCTGCACCTACTCCAAAGCCAGGGGCTCACGACTACGGCTGCCAAGTTGAGGCCATTTTCAGAACTACTATGAGGTCGTTGGCATTCCCCTACCCCATAGGGTACAAGAAGTGTAAACGGCTTTGGAAACCTGCACTTTTTCGGCTGTTAGCGCGCCAGACCGCCATTTCCCCCGATCCCCCCATCTCCTCCTCATCCCGGCCCTCGCTGGCCGGCTGAATCGAGAACAACAGAAGGTCTTGGACTACCTCCGTGAAGAGAACCGAGTCCTCAAGGAACAACGCCGGACAAAAAAGATCCGTTCGACTGATACACAATCATGAAGAAGATCGAGGATCTCGTCGTTCAAATGGCAAAGGACAATCCCAGCTGGGGATAGCAACGTATTCAGGGGGCGCTTAAGAATCTCCGCCACGTCGTCGTGCACAACACAGTCAAACGCAACCTTCAGAATCATGGAATCGAGCCCGCGCCCGAGCGCGGGAAAAAGACCACATGGTCTCAGTTCTTGCGCAGCCATTGGTCCACACTCGCAGCCTCCGATTTTTTCACTACCGAAGTGTGGACGACTAAGGGGCTTGTCACCATCTACACGCTCTTTGTCATCAACATCGCAACTCAACCCGTTCACATCGTTGGTTCGACAGCCCACCCGAACCGCATATTCATGAAACAAGCTGCCCTTGA
>WFTN01000123.1 GCA_015485455.1 Planctomycetota bacterium
AGGTGATGTCAGCCACAAAGACGTGACTCTGACCACTCCCCGCTAACCTGCATGCTCATAAGTGGCTCTCCAGGAATAGATCGCTGAATCCCAAAAGGCATACTTTCGGTGGTCACCTGAGTCTATCTACCCGCAAAGTGAGGAACTTACGACCGGTAGAAAAGAACTTACGACCGGTAGAAAACCTGTCAAAAGACCAATGACGGTGTCGGCGCTCTCATTGCTTTGCTGGTCTATTTGAGGCGCACCTATCGCTGGACTCATTCGCGATCAATTCCCTCTCTTAAAACTAAGAGCCGGTCTGACTATAATTCCCTGCCGATGAAAGCCTCAAACGAGATGGCGGCTTACACGGAATGAAAAGACGATCAGGAACAACTTGGCAAATGCGAATTGCGCGCTTCGCTCATCAGGGGTGCCAAAGCCTGCTGAAGATCTGAAATAAGATCTTCTACCGTCTCTAAGCCAACCGAGAGGCGTACCAGTCCGTCTGAGATGTGGTGTCGTTTCCGCTCTTCTGGGGAGTAGACCGAATGCGTCATACTCGCTGGGTGTTGGATGAGACTATCAGCATCACCAAGGCTCACCGCCCTTTGGATGAGTTGCAAAGAATCCATCATTTGGATACCCGCTTCCAAGCCACCACGCAATTCGAAGGCAATCATGCCACCGGGCAATTTCATCTGCTTCTGCGCCAAGGAGAACTGAGAGAAAGTGGGCAGTCCAGGAAAATAGACCTGAGCTACAGCCCGATTCTCCGCTAAGAACTCAGCAATCGCTTGAGCCGATTGCGAATGCCTTTCCATCCGGATTTCCAAAGTCTTGAGCCCGCGCATCACTTGGTGAGCAACCAAAGGTGACATCACCGAACCCGTCATGTCTTTCAGACCTTCCAAACGCACCCGCGTCATGATCTCTTGCGAACCAGCCGCCAAGCCCGCGATGAGATCGCCATGTCCGCCCAAATACTTGGTGGCCGAATGAACGACCAAGTCTGCTCCCATTTCGATTGGTCGCGACAAATAAGGAGTGCAATAGGTATTGTCGACCACCGACAGAATACCATGAGTTCGGGCAATTTTGCTAAGGGCCTTAATATCAACCAAGCGCATATTCGGATTCGCTGGGGATTCATAGAAGAACAACTTCGTTGCTGAGGTGATCGACGCTTCTAGCAAATCAAGATCGCGCATGTTCACGAACCTAACTTTCACCCCAAACTTGGAGAGTCCTTCCTGCATGTAGGTAAAAGTGCAACCGTAGAGTGTTTCATCAACTATGATCTCATCGCCAGATTCTAGGAGCGTCCATAGGACAGAAGTGATAGCCCCCATCCCCGAAGCGAACGCAACTGCCGCCTCTGCGGATTCCAAAGTTGCCAACCTCTTCTCAAGCAGTTCAACGGTTGGGTTACTGATGCGCGAATAGAAGTGCCCTGGCTTTTCACCGGCGAACAGGGCCGCTCCTTCGGCGACGTTTTCAAAGACATAAGTTGATGTCATGTGCACCGGTGGCACGAGAGACCCACCACTTGATCTGGGATCATAGCCTTCATGAATGGCCCTCGTAGCAAACCCAAGCTTGAGAGAATTCTTCAGTGCTGTCATGTCTCGCTCCTTTTCTACTGCCACCAAATCTTCCATCGAGGAAGCTTGGGCAGCCCCAACGCCCCTTCTGGCTCTTGCCAAAAGCGACCACCCATAAAATAGCACGAGATCCTTGAAATCTGACGCCAAACAATGCTTTATATCAGGTAGTTTCCAGCAGAATATGCCAAGGAGAGTCTAAATGGATGAAATCGATGTCAATATTGTAAGAGAATTGCAATTTAATGCTCGCCAGACCAATCAGGATATCGCCGAAAAAATCAATCTTTCTCCCTCCCCCTGCCTGCGCCGGACCAGACTCTTGGAAGAACGAGGAATTCTTCAGGGTTACACCGCCATCGTGGATCATGAAAAATATGGGCTCCCTGTCTGCGTCTTTGTGAGCGTAAGGCTCGCAACTCATAATCAAGAGACGATTGATGCATTCGAAGACGGGATAAGACGTTTGGATCACGTCTTGGCGTGTTATCTCATGAGTGGCAATCGCGACTACCTCTTGAAAATTGTCAGCGAAGATCTCAAGAGCTACGAGCGTTTTGTTCGGGAAGAGTTGTCGCGGATCCCAGGGATCCGCGATGTCGATTCCAGTTTCGCTTTTGGCGTGGTGAAGCAAAGCTACGTTCTTCCGGAAATCAAGTCGCCGAATTGAAAGTCGCTGAGCAGACAAACCTGACACAGTAAGCGCTACTGGTAGCACGCCCCTTCACTTGCCCATTCCTTGGGAAAGAGTATAGAGTACAAGAGCACCATCCTTGGAGTCCCCATGTCAATCACAACACGAGTCTTCAGCGCCATAGCCCTTGTCCTCCTTCTTTCATCTCAGGGCCATTGTCAAT
>WFTN01000124.1 GCA_015485455.1 Planctomycetota bacterium
ACCCTATTCTCAGCATGCGCTGGCATAAACTGGCCACCGGCTCAGCCTCTTAATCGAGGCATTCAGATTCGCCGAGAGCCTCAGGCTTCCACGATGACTCTTCCTTCGCTAGATAGTACCTCCTCAGAGCCTGTTCTGGCGGCAATCCTGCGCGCAGCCGAAACCCGTGCCCCGGCGGTTCTCGCTGCCGCGGCCAGAACAAAGTCGGGACAAGACGGGTTCGATCTGGCCCGCTCGGAATACTGGGGCGAGATTTCCTTATTCGTTCGCGATACTCAGTTCGCCAACAAGAGAGTCATCGTTCCTTTGTCACCTCCCATCAACATCGGTTCTCTTCCCTTTGACGACAACGTGGTTGATGTTGGGCTTTCCGGACGGCTAAATCTCGATTTAAGCGGCCGGATTGGAGCCAATACGCGCAAGGCCGGTTGGAGCCGGGATGCAACGGCATTCCTGGAAAAGAATACGCGACTGACAGTGCTACACGCGGCTGCTACTTTTTATCGCGACTTACAACGGATTGATGGCTTGGAAACTGCTTTGGAGCAACAACGAAGATCTCTTGCCGCGCAAGTGAACATTGCGATCGAGTCAGTCAAATTAGGCCGGCTCGCTGAAGTCGAGCAACACCGCTTGGAGGCTGCTCTGGCGCGAGTTCAAGGAGATCTCGCCACCCTGAAGAGTCGTCGTGTAGCAGCCAAGGCAAATCTGGAGGCCATCCTTGCCGGCCCGCAGATACCTCAGATTCCGCGACCCGGCGTACTTCCACCGATTTTCGCGCCTTCCATTGAATTGGTCGCAGACAGACCTGACCTGCAAGCGGCTCTGGCACAACTGTACGCTGCCGGGGAGGCCGAAGAAGTGGCCCTCTCACGGTACAAACCAGAGTTGTTCTTGGAAGGTAGGTTGGAACACCTCGCAGGAGCGGATGTTCAAGGCAACACGATTGGGCAGGTCAGCATCGGATTGGAGATGCCTCTTTTCTCCGGCGGGAGACGAGCAGCACTGTTGGGGATCGCCAGATCAAAACGGCGCGAAGCCTTAGAAGAATTACATCGTTTGGAAGAAACAGCACGGGCCGACTACTTCACCGCCCAAGCCTTAAATGATTCAGCTCGAACCCGATATTTGGCAGCGAAGACGGGCTCGGAAGCTGCAGAAAAGACGGCGGTTTCTCAAAGAGAGCGGTTTAAGATTGGTCGGCTTTCTGCGGCGGATCTGGTCGATACCGAAGCCGCCTTGGCCCGCGCTCGTGGCGAGTTATCGATTGCGAAAGTCGATGTCCTAGCAGCCGTTGACCTGATGCACCTAACAGTTGGGCTGGAGCCCATGTCTTACCCAAGTACTCAAAAGAAAGAGGTACGTCCATGAATGTTGCGAAACACGGGCGAGGAAGAACGCTCCTAAAGATCTTGGGGGTTGCGCTTCTTGTTGTGGCAGCGATTCTCGTTGGCAAACGTGCCTTACGCTTGCGAAATGATCGCATCCAGGCCATTGCCAATCAACAGGTGAGCGAGGTTCCTCCTTGGGCATTAGAAACTGTTGATGTGAGAAAAGGGAATTTGGCGCGAGAGTTTCCCGCTCTTGCAACCCTCACGAGTAAGGCAGAAATTGTGGTCAATGGCCAACTCTCTGGGTCCATCATCAAAATGGGGCCAAGAGAAGGCGTTGCTGTCAAGAAAGGAGATCTATTGGCTCAGATCGATTCTCGTGAAATTGAGGAACAGATCAAATCAACAGAGGCCAAACTCAGGGCCACAGCTGCTGCAACCGCCAATCTTCTCGTAGAACGAGAACGCGAGAAGAGTTTGCTTAAGGTTGGTGGCAGCACTCAATCTCGTGTTGACACCTACGAGACTTCGGTACTTGAGTCAAAAGACAGTGAAGAATCGCTCCGTCGAAGTATCGCCGCGCTCAACGTCCGAAGAGGCTATGGCATGGTCCGTTCCCCCACCGATGGCGTCATCGCTGCACGCTTGGCTGAGCCCGGTGCTGTTTGTTCTTTGGCTCACCCTCTCTATCGGATTACTGTGGCGAAAGGTGCGCGGGTCACAGTGAAGCTACCCCAAAGGGTCATCGAACAGGTAGAACCAGGAACGACCTTTTCTCTTGCTTACCAAGAGAAAGCCATTCCCGTTGTCATCAACCGCATTCATCCCGCGCTGGACGCCGATGCACTGGGGATGGTCGAATCTGACTTAGAGGAAAGGCCATTTGGTCTACCAAGTGGGGCCAGGGTGAAAGCTCTCATTGCCCTCGAGAAAAGAGACAACGCGACAATCATTCCTGCCCGCGCATTCTTGCCGACTAGGAAGGATCGCCATGGCGTCCTGTTCAAAGTAGTACAAGGTCAAGGTGAAGGGAGCTTCGTCTTGGAATTGGTCCGCGTCATCGCCGATCTGAGATCCGGGCGGGAAATTGCCGTGCTTGGTGATGTTCAGACTGGCGATGCCGTCGTCGTCGCGCACCGTAGCACTCTTCGGCGGCTCAAGGATGGTGACAACGTGCAGCCTGTCCGGAGGGGTTCCCGATGAGTTTCGTTGACCGCATCCTTAAGAATCCACACTTCGTTCTTGCATTTTGCGTGGCGACAATCTTTGGCGGTTGGCTTTCATTTGAGGCAATGCCACTCAATCTTTTCCCCGATACGAGTAGGCCGGTCGTCAGCGTCATCACCCCATGGAAAGGGGCGACTTCGGATGATGTCGCAACTGATGTCTCACACCCCATTGAAGTCCGGCTGTCGGCGATCGATGGTGTTCGCCGTGTCACCTCGACATCGAGGGATGAGGTTTCGTCAGTCAGCGTTGAATTTGAATATGGCGTGAACATAGAAGCAGCTGCTACGGACGTCGCCAACGAACTACCGCGTGTGAGAGGTATTCTACCCAAGAATGTAGGCAACTCCCTCATCTTTAAGGTGACGGATGCGGCTCATCCCGTGGTGGTACTTGCCGTATCCGTGGCCGACGACCAAACCATGAGTTTGGACGAAGTGCGGCTGCTGGCTGAGAACCCCTTGCGTGATGCCCTGTTAGGCATAGAAGGCATTGCCGAAGTCGAAATCTTCGGTGGTCACAAACGAGAATTATTGGTGGAAGTGGACCGCGATCTTCTCGACACTTACAAACTGACTGTTGGAGATGTGTCCCGCGCTATTGCGGACTCAAATGTTTCCATACCTGCTGGTGAGATTCATGCGGGCCGGGAGCGAATTCTTCTCAACGTTCAAGACCTAAAAATTGGACCTTCAGACCTAGGGGAAATCCTTGTTTCTTTGGGTGAAGGTCAATACGTGCGAGTGTCTGATATAGCAGAAGTTCACTGGAGCGAGGATGACCCAACTGCCCTCTATCGGGGCAACGGGCACAGGGCTATCGCGGTTTCTTTGCTGCGCTCAGAACAGGGAAATGCCAGCACTTGCCTGAAGTCCGTAGAAGAGGCTCTCCCCCGGCTTCGAACGCGCTTCCCCATGCTTAGGATCGATATCGCTGACACGCAAGGCCGGCTCATTGACATCACAGTCGCCAACCTAGTTGATGCTCTAAGAGACGCATTGATCATGACGCTGTTGGTCATTCTCTTGTTCATTGGCAACCTGAGAGCCGCCATTATAACGGCTGTTTCCTTGCCACTCACCTATCTCCTGACCTTCGTCGTTTTGCGCCTTCTCGATTTTGAATTAGACATGGTCACTTTGACCGCCATCATCATCGCCGTTGGCCTCTTGGCGGATGATGCGGTTGTCGTTATCGAGAATGTCGAACGCCATATGCGCGAACTGAAGAAGAATGGATTGAAAGCGGCCGCCGATGCCACCAAAGAAATCTTGTTGGCTGATGCCTCGGGTACGATCAGTACTGTCATCGTTCTCATTCCGATCATGCTTGTCGGTGGATTTGTCGAAACTGTCTTGCGTCCACTCACAGTCACTCTCTCAGTTTCTCTCATAGCCTCATTAGTCATCTCCGTCACCATTATCCCACTCCTAGCGGCCTGGTTCTTGAATCCAAAAGCGAAGGACCCTTTATCTTGGGTGTTTCGAATCTTCGCGGTGGGCTTACTGCAGCCTGCCCGAGCTTTCTACGGTGCAGTCGTATCATGGGGTTTGGGTTGGCGGTTCGTCGTCTTGCTTGGTGCCTTAGTTCTATTTGGGGTATCCGCTCGTCAAATGCCGGTCCTAGGTCGTGAGCTCATGCCCCTCATGGACACCGGGGTCATTCAGATTCACTTCGAGGCGGAACCAGACACAGACGATCAAGGTATGTCGGCGATTACCAAACAGGTCGAATCGATGATTTCTGAAGTCATTCCAACAAAGGAGCTCTTGACCATCTCGGCTATCGTCGGTTCTGAACCGGGTGTCAAGTCATTTGGGGCGGCGAGGACGCTCCAACAAGGTGATATCACCGTTAACATCGTTGATCGGCTACAAAGAGAGCGTTCGATCTACGATTTTGAAGAAGAGTTGCGCTCTAAGATCCGCTCGATTCCGGGGCTTATTACGGCTGATGTTTTTGAGTTTGGCGCAACGGCCGTGACCTCACTTCGGGGTTGTGTAGATGTCATGGTGACAGGCCCTGACCCAGTGGTGCTCGACGGCCTCGCGGACGACGTGCTTCATCGGATGGCCCAAGTCCCGGGCATGACAGGTTCATTTCGTACGTGGCACGGGGGAGCCAAGCGCTGGAATCTCAAAGTGGATGCAACGGAAGCGAAGCTGCATCGGCTATCTGCAAGTGATGTTGCCACCCAAGTATCTTCCGCCGTTTCTGGACAAATTGCAGGCTTCTTGCGTGTTGAGAGTCGCAACCCCATCCCGATCAGGGTGCGGCTACCACACACCCAGACGGAGTCCGAGGAGCAACTAGATGCACTCCAGATCCGAGGTACTGATGGTAAAACTGTTCCACTTGTGAGCATGGCCAAGATGGTTACCACCGAAGCACATACGGCAGAAACTCATCAAAATCTCTTGCCCACTGTGGATGTCGTCGGTTATCGCCGGAACATTTCCGTAACGGCACTCCACGAAAATATAAAGAACGCTCTTTCTGATTTGGTGATTCCAAGAGACTATGCTTTGTCATTCGAAGGGGAAATCAATCAGATGGATGAGTCTTTCGGACGGCTCCTGAAAGCACTCGTCATCGGCCTCGTTCTGCTCTATTTCATGTTGGTCGTCACGTTCAAATCTTTCCTTGATCCTTTGGCCATCATGGGGACGCTGCCCCTGCCTCTGATTGGTGCGGCCTGGGCTATGCTGGCCGCAGATAAGCACGGTTGTCTACCTTCATTC
>WFTN01000125.1 GCA_015485455.1 Planctomycetota bacterium
TTAATTCGATCAAAGCGGCGGTGCTATGAAGTGTCGTTGGTGACAAAGGCTTCGGCATCGATGCCAGTGATGAGATTGAGTATGCGACGTACCGTTGTCTTCTTGCGGTAGGCCTCTTTCAAGTTTCTGCTGTAGAAGATCTGAAAAATGTCGGCTGCCAAAATGGTAAGCAATGAGAAGTTTCCAAAGCCGTTTACATTTGCGCGCGATATCCACGAATTGAAACACGTCCATGTCTGCGGTGGAAAGGGATGAAGCCCAAAACCATTCCCTACCAACGACCTCTTCCATTTTTCCGTTGAGCTACCGCTTGATCGTCTTGGTTTCCCTGCACGACCCGACGCGAATCTTGGTTTCATCATCCCACCAGCTTGTGCAGTCGGACACCTCGCGAATTTCCTGAATCGCTGATTTCTTCTGGCGAATGATTGGAGCTTGATGCTCCATGAGTTTCGTGGATTCATCTAAGAGAGTTTTGCAAACGTCCTTGAGGACAGTGATGATTTGCTTACCGTTGGCAAGCACCGCTTTCCAGATGCTCTGGCAGCTATAGAGCGCATCACCCATGACGATATCGTAAGAGCGAGAGTAATTCTTGTGCACCCGCTCATAGAGCGCAAGCGCTGCGGTGATCTCGCCGTCGCTGTCTCTTTGTGGTTCAATGTCCACCATGTAGGTGAAATCTCTACCCACCAGGTGGGCTGCTACATGGCGGTGGTAGTATTGTGTGCGCTTTCCTGAGAGCGTATCAGTTTCACGTTTCAAGCAGCCATTGCAGCATCGAAGATAGCTTGTGTGGCTTTCATGGCCATCTATGACCAAGGCTACTTGACCGTGAGCTAATGGTGCAAAACCCTTGTTTAGTTTCAGCTGTCGAAACACGGAAACTAACGTTTTCCGGACTTCGTCGCTATCGACGAAAGACATGACTCGGCTAATGGTATCGACACTGGGCGCGTTGCCGCCAAGCCAGCGACGAGCTGATTGACTCAGTCTTGTTTGCTCAAAGGCATGCAGGCTCCCTAAGCGCGTTTGCAGCATCAAATATGCGCTGCGAACGACACGGCCAATGGGGAAGACTGGAGCTTTGCGGCCGTCCGAAAAAGATTCGAATTGGTCGCTCAGTTTCCAGAGCTTCTCTGCTGATGTAAGAAGCCGAGAGAGAATGTCTTGACCTTCGGTTAGCGCGCTTTGACGCGGTCCAGGTAGAGCAACCCAATCTCGTCAAGAAGTTGGCGAACCTCTTGGTAGTTTTCGACCCAGGCCAGGACTTCTTCCCGTTTAGCCTTCTGCACATGAAACTGCTGAGAGCGGCCATCGACGCCAACTTGAATCGCAAGCGATTCATGGCGCTCGTCTTTGACCCAGCATTTGTAGCCCTTGCTCCCACAACGGTTGCGGCGAATGAGAGGCGAACCTCACAACAGGCCTGATCCAGAAACAAGTTGGTTAAGACGCGAGCGGAGTTGGCGTTCTTTGGCGGACATTGATGCCCTTGGCGTTTTGCCTTTTGTTGATCCATTCATATATACTTTCTTGCAGATCCTGTATGGAAAGTCTAGAATAAAACGGATGCGAATTTGCTTTTTGTAAACCGAAAACCATGAAATGCCATAGACGTGCTTGAACAGCCATTTTAGAGGGGATCAGATCTGCGATTTTTTCTTGATGCGGAATCGCTGGGGCTCTTGGGGGTCAGGGCAACCGCTTCAGGGAACCGGTTGCCCATTCACGTGATCATCGTGAACCTGAACCTTAGGATTTGTTGAGGCCCTGGGACTATTGAGCTTCGGCTGGTGGAGGAGCCCTGGCAGCGAAGGTCGTAGGGTGCAAGAAGTCAGCCGACCTGTTGACGATTCGGTCGATGACTTCGGGCTCCGTGATCACCGCCACAATCTTCATGGTGTCGCCGCACTGAGGACATAAGAGCGGATCAGACTCAAACATCTTCCTCAAGAGTCGTGTCCAGCTCGCACGTGACCTCTTCTCTCCCGAAGATAGGTGTAAACGGCTTTGGCCAATTCAGATCAAGACCCTCAATGCTGATTTGCACTGAGGATCAACTCGTCCAAAATCGAAAATTTTGGACAACTCACTTCGATGACCGGAGAGACTGTCCGGTGGCTATTCGGCCTTGGGAGAATTGGGAAATGCATAAGGCCCACCGAACTCATTGGTTCGATGGGCCATACGAAAGTGGGCGATACAAGACTTGAACTTGTGACCTCGTCGGTGTGAATCCCAAACCTGGCGCCACACCTGCCTGCTGCAAACAGTTCTCAGGTATCACCTTACAGTCAATACACACCTTCGCGAGAGGTCATGCAAGTTGGTCTATTCACCGCCGTAGAATTGCGAACTTACGCACGCCGTTGCAACCGAAGTTAGTCAAATGGCCAACTTGGAAAAGCGCGTTTCTCGAGAGGAATACAAGAAAACTCCGATACCGGCAGACCACACCCACCATTTCTCTTGCGCGATTCATCCTCTATCATTCTAATACCTATTCAACTATGTACCGAGAATGCCATGAGTGCCGACGACCAAGACACCACACCGATTGAAGGCCAGGATGACACTGTTCATTCTGACCCCAGCATGCTCCAGATGGGGATCAAGGATCGGAAGATCGGTCGATATAGACTTATAGAAGAACTTGGCCATGGCGGCCAAGGCTACGTCTACCTTGCCGAAGACGAAAAGCTCCATCGCCAAGTCGCGCTCAAGATTCTGATTGGCGGCCACAATCTTTCTAGTTCCGCTAAACTACGCTTCGAACGCGAAGCCGAAACTGCGAGCAAATTAGATCACTCAGGAATCGCACGGGTCTTTGAGATTGGTCAGCACGAGGGCATAGCCTTTATTGCTTTTGAATATGTAACCGGCAAGAACCTAGCAGAGCATATCAGCGAGACAGGTGAACGGGCCGTCAACGACGCCGGACTCTCCGAGATTCACATAGACTTCTCAATTAGTGATACTGACATCACTTCTGATTCAAAATCGAATTCCACGTCAAGTGGCTCATCCGACGCTGACCGCACAGCCATCATGAGCGCAGTGCGCTACATTGAAAGTGCGGCACGTGCCCTTCACGCTGCGCATGAAGCAGGCCTCATTCATCGCGACATCAAACCCGCGAACTTGATGGTAAGGGAAGATGGCACGGCGTGTGTCCTTGATTTTGGCTTGGCAAAGGATGAAGACTCTCAAACCATGACACTCACCCAGTCCGGTGATTTGATGGGCACACCGGCTTATATGTCGCCAGAACAGCTATTAGCCCACCGACTCAAGCTTGATCGTCGGACCGACATCTATTCGTTGGGAGTCAGCTTGTTTGAGTCCTGCACTTTGAGGCGTCCTTTTGTCGGCGAGAATCGCCAAGAACTCTATCAAGCCATCTCGCAACAAGAACCGCCTTCGCCGCGAAGTATCAACTCGAAGATCCCCAAGGACCTCGCGGCCATTATCCTCACGGCGATCGACAAGGACAGGAATCGACGCTACCAGACGGCCTTGGATTTTGCCGATGACTTGTGCAGGTTCCGGGAATACAAACCAGTAAAGGCAAGGCCAGCAGGCACTCTCGTCAAATGCAAACGATGGGTCCAACGGAATCCATTGGTTGCAACATCACTTTGTGCGACGTTGCTTTCACTTTCCATTGGCCTTATCAGTAGCCTCTCACTCCTGAGCGAAGTTCAGGCGGAACGCAATGAAAAAGCAGGTGCTCTGATCACAAGTCAACAGGCCGTGGAAGCAAAAGAGCTGGCCTTGGTTGAAAGATCGGCCGCCTTGACGCGGGTCAAGGAAGAACGC
>WFTN01000126.1 GCA_015485455.1 Planctomycetota bacterium
GCCATTGGCATCCACCAAATTCGCTGTCAACGACAAGCTGCCATCGTTCAAGGAAGATGCATCGACTGTGTAGCTGACAGTTGCACCGGGGTTCGCGGCAATTGGGGATGAGGTCACGGAGTTAGTACCGTCGCTCAAACTGATTGTCGCCGCATCCGTGGCATCCGCTCCTACTGGCCAAACCACATCCACTTGAACCGCGGCCACCGAACTTACGTTGATGACGCTGAGAGCATTTCCTGCACCGCTTGCCACCACCGTACTTGTTGGGTTGCCGGGAACAACCGTGTCCTTGGTGCCAGCTGTACCGACAAACACACTGGAATTCCGTGACGTGTCGCTGGTATTGACTGTGACTGCGATGGCCCCTTCATTGAGGGTCGTTCCATCGATATTGACGGTCATGGTCGTACCTGGCACGACGGCTATCGAGGTCGAGCTCGGATTATTGACGCCATCACTCAGTTCAACAGTGAAAGTATCAGTGGCATCTGCCCCTGCTGGCCAAGTAACATTCAGCTGAACTGAGCCCTCATTGCTGATGTTGATAATGTCAGCGGCGTTTCCAGCCCCAGCGGCAATCGCCGAAGCGGTGGGGGCAATGGGGGCCACTGTATCCTTCAACGACGCCGTTCCTGTGAACGCCCCGGTATTGCCGTTGGCATCCGTCACATCGACGGTCAATGAAATATTCCCGTCCGCCAACGATGAAGCATTGACGGTGTAACTCACCGTGGCCCCTGGATTGACAGACAAAGAGGCAGAGGTAACAAGAGGATTGCCACCGTCGCTCAAACTAATCGTTGCTGTATCAGCAGCATCTGCGCTTGCTGGCCAAGTTACGTCGACCTGAACAGTCGCTTCACTGCTGGTATTGATCACGCTTGGATCATTGCCGCCGCCCATGGCAACCAAAGCTGCTGTTGGCAACGTCGGAGCCACAATATCCTTCAATGCAGCAGCCCCATTGAATGCTGTGGTATTTCCCGCAAGGTCAACGATATTGACCGTAACGGAAACAGCGCCGTCGTTCAGCATGGAAGCATCAACGGCGTAAGTCACAGTCATTCCAGGATTCGCAGCAAGCATGATGCTGGAGTTCTGATTGCTCCCGTCACTCAAAGTGACCTGGGCTTGATCCAGAGGATCGGCCCCAGCCGACCAAACAACATCAACCATAACGGAAGATGCCGTGGTACTATTGATCACATTCGGCCCATTGCTGGCACCGGCTGCAACTGAAGCAGTCGATGGAGCTGTTGGCGCAACCGTGTCTTTAACTGGCAAGATACCCACAATAAGCGCTGTATTTCCAGATGGCTCAGTCACAGTGGCCGAAAGAGAGAGTGTTCCATCTGCCACGGCTGAAATGTCCATGGCTGGGAAAGTAACTGCTCCACCACCGGCAGGAGCGGCAACTGAACCGCTTAAGATGCCAGCGATATCGATCACTGCAGCCTCATTTCCAGTGGCTGTCGCAGGCCATGTTGCCTCAACGATCACAGCGGTTTCAGATCCTTGACTAATGAAGTTCAAGGAGTTGTTAGCCCCGGCAGCGACGTTCAAAGCTGTTGGCAAAATTGGCGCAACCGTATCTTTGGTCGCAGGATTGCCAACAAATGAAACCTTGTTGCCAAGTGGATCAGTCACTTCGACGGTCAAAGTGAATGGCCCCTCCGCCAAGCCGCTGAGATCAATACCCGAGTAGTTCACCAGCCCTGCACCAACAGGAGCACTGACGGATGGGGTACGAATGACATTAACGCCGTCGGAGAAAACCAGAACGACCCCGTCCGCCGATTCGCTCTTCGCTGCAAATGCGACCTGGACCACAACTGATCCGACAGAGGCCGTGTTCGCGAAGTCTACAGGATTGGAAGTCCCAGAGGCAACCAAGGCAACGGTAGGCGAAACAGGAGCAGTCGCATCCTTGGTGAGACTACCGGCTGATACGCTGCGCGTGTTCAAAGCCAAGTCAGTCACCACGGCACTGATAGTCAAAGTGCCGTCATTCAGGCTCGAAAGATCAACATTACTGAAAAGCAGGTCGACTGCTGGGTCAACGACCGTCAAGACGGGCAGGGACACAACGTTCAGGCCATCAGTAACAGAAACCGCAATCTGCAAGTCTGCCTCCATTCCAGGAACTCGGGCAGCCCTCAGCGTCGCGGAAGTATAGTTGTCAAGAGTGATCGTGTTAAGAGGTGCTGTGCTCGTCGCCAGAGAGTTAAACACGAATGGCAGTTC
Source organism: Planctomycetota bacterium (assembly GCA_015485455.1). GTDB lineage: Bacteria > Planctomycetota > DRQF01 > S139-23. The sequence continues at coordinate 2,248 of WFTN01000126.1, forward strand.
GGGAATCTGAGTATCCTTAGATCCCAAGGCGAAAGTGGCACTTTCTTCATTTCCGGCCGCATCCCGGACCAGGATCGTTCCGGTAACATTGCCTTCCTCCAAAGGACTGGCGTCGATACCAGAGAAGACTGAAGTCGCTGAGCCAGCCTGAGCCGTCAATGAACCACCGGTTGCGCTCGACGCCCCAGAATTCAAAGTGAGAACCAACGTCTCTGTCCCATCATAGTAAGCACCATAAGTCACTGAAACACTGGTGTTCCCTTGAGTGGCACTGTTGATGAACCCAGGAGCTGTGCTCGACGATGGCACCAAAGCGATAGCATCGGGAGCAGTCGGCTTGACGGTATCTTTGATACCAGGAGTCCCGGATGTCGTGGTCATGTTGCCAGTAGCATCCTCGAGAACATGAACCAAAACGGCAATGGGCCCATCGGGCAAACTGTCGCCTGGAACAACAAACTCCATCAATCCGCCCTTGGGAGGAATAGGTGCTGTGGCAGTCGTGAGTGTCACACCGCCGCCAACAAGACTCATTGACGCGGTGTAGCCCAGTGTGATGTCAGAAGGTAGATTCGCCTCAAGTTTCACCAAGACCTGGCTTGAAGAATTGATCACATGAACGGCGTTGACGCTCGTCGCTTTGATCATACCCCCAACAGCGTTTGGAGCTTGAGTATCCATCACCCCTGCTGTGCCGTTAAAAGAGATGCTGTTCCCAACCGCATCAACAGTATCGATGCGCAAGAAAACAGTGCCATCATTCAAGGTGCTGGCGTCAACGATGACTTTCGCACTTCCAGGTGCCGAGCTAATAGCTGTGATCGCGCTGCTCACGATAGAGCCATCAGCGTTAAAAAGATTGGCAACAAAAGTATCGCCAACCACAGAAGACGCACCGAAGATCACATCGATCTGGACGGCGTTCTCTGAGTTTTGAGTGATTGTGTCTTGAGGATTGTTCGCTGTGGCAGCGATCGTCGCAGACATCGGATTCGCGGGAGCGACCACATCTTTCTGCGCCGAAATCGGAGTCGAAACTCCCGAGTTCCCAGCAAGGTCGCTCACGATCACATTGTATCCGATGGCGCCGTCACTAAGAGCTGAAGCATCCACGGAGAACACCAAAACACCGCCGTCGAACCCACTTTGCGGAGTTGAAACGGCCGACATGGTGGCGTCAAAAACCTGCATCACATAGGAATCGCCAGGATTCACATTGGAACCAAGTTGAACAGTGAAAGACAAATTCGTGACATTGGAGGCATTCACCACATTCTGAAGCGTACCGAAGTCTGCCAAACGAGCGCTGGTAGGCAGCGAAAGAGCTGTGTCCTTGAAACCACTCGTGCCGGACTCAGTCGTTGCGTTGCCACCGAGATCCTGAGTCGTCACAGTCAATGCGAGACTGCCGTCCGTCAGACCTTGGACGTTAAGACCACCGAAAACAACTGTGCCCCCACCAGTCGGGATCGACTGCGAGGCGCTCTTGACAGTAGTTGTACCGTCGGAGAGTTGAACCGTAGCTGTTCGCGGATTCGGGTCGGCCAAGAAATTGACTTCAACAGAGGCACCGGTCTGAGACAAGCTGTTGACCGTGTTCAGAGGATTCTGACCGGTCACTGGAATAAACGCTGAGCTAATCCCCTGGGGCCCACTCAGATCAACAATGCCACCAGTACCAGAGAAGGAAACTCGGTTGCCCGAATCGTCCTCGATAATTGCACTCAAGGTGTATGTTCCATCTGGCAATGCAGAAGCATAGAAAGGAGCGAAATCGTAGCTTTCGATTCCTTGGGAAATCTTGATTTTTGACGATGTCACGGTAGTACCGCCTGACGTCAAAGCCACTTGGACCTGCTCAACATCATTCGTATTCACACCAACGCGGAAGGTTATTCCGGTGAGGACATTATTTGCGTTGGAGGCATTGATTGTTGTTGTTTGCTCACCTGGGATAGTCAGCACGAACGCGCCATCAATTTCGGAAACGATCGTGTCTTTCGACGCGGTGAACGCAGCTTGTGGAACGCTGTTCCCAGCGACATCGCTGACAACGACTTCGAATGTGATGTCGCCATCGTCAAAGGGACTGACATCCAACCCAGAGAAGGCAACAGCACCACCGCCAACAGGAGCTTGCTGGGCCGCCGATTCAAGCATCTTGCCTGATTCGTCGGTGGCACGAAGAGCGAGCATATCACCAGCGATGGCCGCAGCATCAATGAGAATGTCGACAACCGGTGCTGTTTCGGTCAGCCCGTTCACCACATTCGCTGGGTTTTGGGCTGTGGCATTCAAGCGTGCCAAAGTAACTGTGGGCACGGTTGTGTCCTTCACAGCAGGAAGCCCGGTGTTGGAAGAGTTCTCAGCTGCATCCGCAGTCACGGCAGAAATGGTGATAGGTCCGTCGATCAATCCGGAAACATCAAACCCAGTGAAGGCATTGGTGCCACCGGGAATCACATTCTGGGCAACAGATTGAATCATCCCAGAACCATCGGTTGCCAACAGGCTCACCAGATCAGCGGCAGACGCGGTAGAGGCGAAACTCACATTCACCGCTAGGTCAGCTTGATTGTTCAGGTTAACTGTATCCGCTGGACTCGAAGTGGTCGCCGGGAGCTGCACCATTGTTGCAGGCTCAGGCGCCGTCGTGTCCTTGGAGAGAACGAAACCATACGACGTGGTCGCACTATTGGCGCCATTAGACACAGTGACCAAAAGTTCGATTGGTCCGTCGTTCAATGACGACGCGTCGATGGGGCCGACGGCAACAGTGCCATTCGCAATTGCGACACCCGAAGCCGTAACTGTATTCGTTCCATCCGTTAAGGTAACTTCAAACGTATCCCCTGGTGACACATCAGGACCAAAGGCGACTTCGATTTCAACCGAAGTGGCGTTGGCTGCATTGATCACATTTGCGGGGTTTCGTTGTAGATCTTCATCGATCCCAGCGGAGAGTGGAGCTGCGATGCCTCCAGAGACGCTATCGCCCCCTCCGCTCCCGCCACAGGCGGTAAGCAACGTAAATACGGTTGCCAGCAACAAGAAGAATACTCTTCCTGTATGCGTTCGAGTGTTCGTAATGACCTGATGACTCTTTGTCACCAAGACAGTGCTTTTGGTGTGGTTCATATACCCAATCCTCATTAGCAGCGGTTCAGTAGCGCACGAGGTAACAGCACCCACGACGACACCGGCCGCGATAAATCGCTGGCCAATGCAAAAGGTGCTTCTTCTTCCTTCGTCCGAACTGCTGATCGGTAAGAACTGGCTGTCGCCTTGAGAGCTCCACCCAACTGTTTTGAATAAAAGTAAATTCCTAGCTCATGAACATCCACGAAACAGGCCAGGTCGCTCATGAATAAGACCCTAAACGGTCCGTAAACATAGAGTTAGGAGTCAACGAGGAGAGGTGTTGGATTTGTAGAAAAGTCGCTGAGGGAATGTCGCAAAAGACGACAGTGCAAGAGCCGCAATTGTAGACAAAGAGCCTCCGAGATGGCGTCGAGGGTGATCGTTGGATATTTGCCCAACAAAATCGAAAACCCTTCCTCCGTGGAAGTACCCTCAGGTAGTATTCGCCTGTTGAGGTTGCGTCATTCCCCCCCGTATGACGCGGCCAGGCGGAGTGGCTCTTGGGCCACTCCGCATTTTTTTTGCCCCATCCTTGGGCAATTCGTCACGTCCTCTGACATCGTTTCCTGAAGCAACTCATTCAAGTGGCTTCATTCTCGTAACGAAGGAACCGCGCTTTCATAGGATGCTCATCTTCTTGGTCGCACTGGGCCAAACCAGCTTTGATTAAATGGGCATTGATATTGGTGCGGTTCTTGAGATGAAGATAGGCTGCAATCTTGTCACCTACGACCACGTCATGCCGGGTGAACACGCGGGTACTCTTGAGCCGCTGGCGCAAGAAATCACGGGCCTGATCCTCATGTTGAGCGCCAATCCGAATCCCCCGTAAGATGATTTGCCGACCGTCGGATAAGAGAACTTCCCGCCCAGAGATCACGGCTTTGACACCCGAAACGGATTCATCAATGGCCCCAGGACCTCTCTTGCGCTTCTTAGTCTTGCTCTTTCTCTCGATCACCACGGGGTCACGAAAGACGTAAGGCAAGCCCTTCTGCATTTCCACCAATTGCTCTCGAGTTGGTCGCTCTTCAACAGAGATTCGATGGAAGCGAATAGCACCGTCATCAAACAAAGGGAAGATAGACAGACGCTCCCGAATCAACTCTTCGAATTCATGGTTAAGTTCAATTCCCACGCACTTACGTTCCAAATTGGCAGCGGCCAACATGGTAGTTCCTGACCCCAAGAAAGGATCAAGCACGACTTCCCCAGGGAAGCTGAACATTCGAATCAAACGACGTGGAAGTTCTTCCGGAAACATAGCAATATGGCCAACTTGTTTTTCACCGGCAAACTCCCAATGACCGGCGAAGTATCGATTCCATTCTTCGGTGCTCAACCGGGACGCGTCTTTCGCTTCTTTACTGGGAGGAGGCGTCTTTCCTGGTTTCTTAAACAACAAGATGAATTCATAATCCAACTTCACGACGCCGTTTCTTGGGGTCGGGAATGAGCCCATGACACTCGCTCCCCCGCTGGAATTGCAAGTCGTGACTTTTCGCCAAATAATGGAACCCATGTGGTCCAAACCCATGCTTTCCATGGCCCGAACGATTTCAGTCCGAATCGGAATCACTTTGTAGCGCCCATAGCATTCGGCCCGTGCGAATTGATCACCAATATTGACGGCCACCCGGCAGCCAGGCTTGATCACCCGTGCACACTCAGACCAAACAAGGTTCATGTCATTGATATAGGTCTCATAGGAATCATGAAACCCAATCTGCTGAGAGTCACCATAGTCCTTCAATTGCCAATAAGGTGGTGAAGTCACGATCAAATGGACACTCTCAGAGTCAAGAAAGTCCATTCTTCGGGCGTCTGCCCCAAGATAAACTTGATGCTCAACTTCTTCCATGGCAACGATTTCCACCTCAAAACAAATGATTCCCAAGTATCCGACCCGCATTTTGAGCTCAAGAGAGGACAAACGGAGAGAATTGCTGTAGGCTGAGAAGTTCCCAACACAACTGCAGCGGAGAAGAAATATGGATCCCCTTTATGACCCCATCGCCGTCGAAGAAGAGAATTACTTCGAAGTGATCCTGAGAACCCACTGGGAGCAACATTCTGGTGGCGAACGACTTAACATCTCCTTGGGAGAACTGGCACTCAGACCCGCCATCTGCTCTCTGCCCACAGATTCCCTCCGCTCCGTCATCAGCCTGATGCAAGAAAATGAGGTGGGATCCGCCATTATTGCAGAAGACAGCAAAGTATTGGGGATTTTTACGGAAAGAGATGTTCTCAATAAAGTCGTCTTATCCCAGGTAGATTTGGATTCCACCCCTGTACAAGAATTCATGTCACGAAATCCAGACACTTTAGGAATCCGTGATTCTGTCTCTTTCGCCATTAACCTGATGACCGACAGTCATTGCCGCCATATTCCTGTCACCAACAAGAACGGGAGGCCCACTCATGTGGTCAGCATGCGGGACCTAGCCTCTTTTCTCGCAGATTGTTATCCCGAGGAGGTCATGAACCTGCCCCCGCAAGCAGGACAGTATGCCGCCAGTCGAGACGGTGGTTAAGCCAAGGCGACTAATCTTCGAGCCCAAATTGATCTGAGCCTAACTGCTGAAGGAGTTGAACTTGGGCCACCAATGTGGTGAGAGCGGTTTCGACTCTTAAGACCCTCGGACCTAAATTCACTGCTGAAAACCCGTGAGTTCCCAAAAGCTCGCATTCAAATGGCGTCCATCCTCTTTCTGGGCCAATGGCTATTGTCGTTTCCTGAGAATCGACCAGAGAAACTCGGCTCATAGGAATAGAGTCGTAGGGATGGGCCAGCAAGCGGTTGGACTGTGGCCACAAGGAATCCATGGAATCTTCGACAAAAGGGCGAAAAAGGCGATAGATCTCTAACTTCGGTATCCGCGTATCGCAGGCTTGCTCCAGGCCTTCCAGGAGGGCCAACCTCAAGTTCTCTTCTTCCAAGAGATCGGATTGAAAATAGCTTTTCTCCACATGCCAGCTACGGACCAAACAAATGGACGCAACCCCGAGGGCGGCCAAGTGACTTAAGACGCGACCCAGAACTTTTGGTCGCGGCATAGCTAAGAGTATGTGGATGAGGGGGAGGGTTGTGCTGGGCTTTCCTGCGGGATCTAAATTGTGGCGGAGAACGACGGAATCCCCCACAGATTCAACAACGCCTTCTCCCTGGGGGCCATCGGGGAAACCGATTCGAATGGACGACCCCACCCTCACGTCCAGGACATCAACCAAATGATCCCGCCTAGACCCGACAAGCCGAATGAGATGGGGAGATTCAACCTCCTCTGGTCGAGCCAGCAGAAGATTCAAAAGAATTCATCCAGAGCGCCCTTTGCTGGACTGCAAGTCGGGCTCAAGGTCGAACAAAGGGCCTGATTAGTCAGGCTTAACGGCACCCTCATAGTCTTCCGCTTTTCCGGACAGATGACCATCGCAGCCAGTATTGTCATGGCCACCATCCAGGGGCACGACCTCAGCACTCCAACCGTCGAACTTAGCATCGGCCTTAGTCGCCAGCTCAATCCAAATGGGACGAAACTCATCGAGAACAGCCAAAGCC
>WFTN01000127.1 GCA_015485455.1 Planctomycetota bacterium
GTTTGAATACCTCAACGCCCTTCAAAAGAACCATCAAGTGATGGCGAAAAAACCAGAGGCATGGATGCCTTGGAACTTTCGAAAGGCCTTGGCTGCCGTGGAGGGCGCCGAAGAATCCTTCGAGAGCGAAGTCAACAGCCTCCGATCATAGATACCTTACCTGCCAACATGAGATCAATGCCCAAGCCCCTGGCATGAATGCCAGGGAGAGGGGCCTACTCACAGCCCAAAAATCTCAGATTGTGCATGTTTGCCGGAAGCCCACCATTTCTTGAGCTACTTGCTGGAATGGGCATTTGTGTAGTTCAATTCTTGTGCTGTCGTTCCCGTTTATTCAGAATGCCCACACTGAAACGCTCTACGCCATTCAAATTCCAATCTACTCATCACTCAAACCTACGTCAACGGTGTCCAGTTGAGAGTTAAGCGACATGGCGATTCCGGGCCGCGAAACAGAGAGCTCACAGAGAGGTTTGAGAACTTGGTGGCGCAAGTTGGCAGATGTGCGGTGACTCAGACGGGATGTTAAGGCGATGTAGCTCAATTGGCCTCGCCAACGCCAAGCCCTAATCCCCGACACTGTTGGTCATTGTGGAAGCGCCTGGGCATAAGATGAGCCCGCACTTTTTGGGCGCGGGCTCTGTCTTGGTTCGACTTTGGGTGTCGAAGCTCCCTATGAGAGACTCTCAGTCGCACTTACTCTGAGCTAATAAGCGCGATTACCTATCGAGTGAAGTTCATTTCGTAGAATTCAGCTCCCTCACTGGTTTTCCACTTGGCGCCCAGCCCAACATGGTCCATAATCACTGCACTTATTGACAAATGTACAGATTTTCGCCCATGCCCACCAAGATGGAACAACTCAAGACCCTTGGCCAACAGCAAGGGATCATCCGGCCCAAGGATCTATCCCCCCTCGGGATCCCAAGAAGCTACCTTGCCAGGCTCTGCCAACAAGGAGTGCTCACTCACGTCGCAAGAGGACTTTATCAATTCAATGGCGCCGACGTCACCGAGAACCACTCCATTGTCGAAGCAGCCAGGCGCGTGCCTTGTGCCGTAATCTGCCTCATTTCAGCGCTGCAGTTTCATCGACTTGGCACCCAGGCTCCATTCGAAGTTTGGATCGCCATCGCCAGGACAGCCCACAAACCCGGAGTAGACTATCCTCCACTGCGCGTCATCCGCATGAGCGGACAAGCTTTCGCAGACGGAATAGAAATCCACACGATCGAAGGTACGGAAGTCCGAATCTTCAGTCCGGCAAAGACGGTTGTGGACTGTTTCAAGTTTCGCAACAAGATCGGCTTGGACGTTGCTCTCGAGGCTCTCCGTGATTTTCGGCGAGACCACCGCAATGAAATGGACAAGCTTTGGGAATTCGCGAAGACCTGCCGGGTCGCCAACATCATGCGCCCCTATCTGGAGGCACTTGCATGACGCATGACAAGAGCAACCCCTCTGCTGTCTCCGTTCGACAACGCCTTTTGAATCTCTCACGCGAACGGGGCGAGGAATTTCAACTCTTGCTAACACGCTTCGCACTTGAGCGGTTGCTCGGGAGAATCGCTCGGTCTCAGCACAAAGACAGATTCGTCTTGAAGGGTGCCATGCTGTTCGCGATGTGGACAGACGATCCCCATCGCGCGACCAAAGATCTCGATCTTCTTGGCCATGGCAACAACACCGTCGATGCCATGGTCCAATTGTTCGTTGAAATCTGCGAAATCGATGTACCAGATGAAGGACTTGAGTTTCTTGCGGATAGCGTGGAAGGAGCCCGAATCAAGGAGGATCAGGAGTACGAAGCAGTTCGCGTTCGACTCCTGACGACATTAGCAGGCGCACAGATTCGGCTGCAAATCGACATCGGCTTCGGTGACGCGGTCCATCCTCAGACAACGGAGGTAGAATACCCAGTGCTTCTGGACTTCCCCCGGCCCAGAATTCGTGCCTACAGAATGGAGACTGTCGTCGCTGAGAAATTTCACGCGATGGTCACTCTGGGCATTGGCAACAGCCGAATGAAAGATTTCTACGACGTCTGGATTTTGGCACGGCAATTCTCATTCTCGGCCGCCGAACTCAGGACCCCAATCCGAAGGACGTTTGACCGTCGCCAAACTCCTGTGCCGACGAAAGCACCTCTTGCAATTACCCAAGCCTTCGCAGGCGATGACAGCAAGATGAAACAATGGGCCGGATTCATCCGCAAAGGCCGACTTCGCCATGCACCGCCTGAGCTCGGCCAGGTCGCCAATGATCTGTGCACATTCTTGCTTCCGGTGTTGCAAGGTTCACTCCCTGCAGAGGCCACATGGATTCCTGGCGGACCCTGGCAACAGGAATCCTAATTTTGCCAAGAGTTGGTGTCCGTTCCGTGCAAAAAGTCAGCCGACCTGTAAACCGTTGTAGCTGAAACACTTTCGCCCTACCCTCAGCCACCATGAAGA
>WFTN01000128.1 GCA_015485455.1 Planctomycetota bacterium
CCATAGTAGACATGGACATGGCCTCCGACGGCATTCGAGATCGACTTGTAGGAAGCAACAAGATCTAGGTCACCGTCACCGTCAATGTCAGCGGTTGCAATGTTGTCGACGCCTGTTGTGGTGGCGGAAATGGCGTTTGATACGATACCACCACCCAAATTGAATCTTAACGTGATGCCGGCTGGGACGCCGCCGTTTGAACTGGGGTAACAACTCGCAATATCAATTGCCCCGTCTCCATTCCAGTCTCCGGAGATCATCTCTGTTGTCCAATTGCCGTTTGGATAGACCACTGGGGGAGCAAATGACTGGGCTGCGCTCATTGCAGCAAGAAATAGGGTAAACATGACGGTGGTTGTCTGAAATCTAATTTTGTTAGACATTGGTCATTCCTTTGTGCCGCGTTCTATGCACGTTCTTTAGTTCTCTTCGATACGGAACCCGCAAAGAAAGAACAGATCGCTGCGTTCAGCGTATCTGAACCCGAACCCGCCCTATTCTTTGTTTTTCTATAGGTGCAAACGGGATCGGGCTTGGAACCGAACAGAAATCTTCAAGAATTTGGTGGATGACTCTCTTGTGGTCTTTGTTCACCAACTCTTTCACCTCAACTCAATTGGTGCCTTTCCCTGTGTGTTGGCAATCCTATTCCAGAATGGTATTGGTGTCGAAAGACACGGATCATTTGTTTACGACCAGCCAAAATTCGAAGACGGCGCTAAATCGACCGTGATTCCGATCTCTCCGAGTGTCAACAGTAGGCCTGTTTGCTCAAGATGCGGGAAGCGTGGCGGCATCTACGACACCGCTTCGGAGCTTCGGCGATTTCAATTCGTTCCTCTTTGGGGGATCGCCGTTTTCTTTCTCTACACGATGCGCCGTGTCAATTGTCTATGCTGTGGCGTGACTGCTTACTGAACGTATGCCATGGGCTGAGGGCAAAAGTCCGGTCACAACATCCTTTGCCTGGTTTTTGGTTGGCGGGGCGAAGCGTCCTAGCTGGAAAGAAACCGCTGAAGCCGTCAAAACATCGTGGGATAGCGTGTTTAGGGCTGTCACAATGCAGTGGCCTGGGGCTTGGATCACCGCGACTTGAGCAACATCAAAGCCATTGGCATCGATGAAGTCCTTTGGCATCGCGGCCATAAATACATGATGGTGGTTTACAACATTTCGATTGGCCGCCGAAGAATCCTCTGGCTGGGAAAGGACCGCAAAGAAGAAGCGATTCAGTCATTCTTGGACTCCTTTGGTGACCGAGCTATGGAACTGGTCTACGTTTGCAGCGATATGTGGAAACCCTATCTCAAGGTCGTTGCCGAGCGTGCTGGGCAAGCCATTCATGTCCTTGAGCGCTTCCACATCGTAGCGAACATCAACAAGACGATTGACAAGGCCAAGGGCTTTGAGTCCGTCCTTAAGAGCAAGAGGTGGCTGCTCGTCAAACGGCCTGAGAATCTGACAGAGAAACAAACGATCTCGATGAACCAGTTGATTCAATACAACTTGAAGAGTGTCAATCGTACCTGCTCAAGAAAGAGTTTCAGAGGCTCTGGGACTACAGCAGTCCTGCATGGGCAAGGAAGTTTCTTGAGCAATGGTGCGAGACTGTCATGAGATCTCGCATTGAACCAATGAAGAAGATCGCCAAGATGGTAAGGCGACATCAGCCCTTGATCCTCAACTGGTTTCGAGCCAAGGGCACCGTTTCTGCCGGTGTCGTTGAAGGGCTAGACAACAAACTGAAACTCACCACCAGAAAGGCATATGGTTTCAGAACCTTCAAAGCCACCGAAATCGCGCTCTATCATGCGATGGGAGACCTACCGGATCCTGAAACAACCCACAAATTCTTCTGAAGATCCGAAAACTCCAGAACCCAACGTCGCCACATCGAGGGCGATGCCTGACCGTGATGTCAAAGGGATCAAAGAGGTGAAGCATCCTGGGGAGGTCCCCTTGCTGAGGATATCGAATCCGAGTTTTCCCGCAGCATTTTGAGATTCTCGTTCGCTTTTGAACGATAGGGCGTTTAGTTCTCTGAAGAAGCTTGGGCTTTGGGCCTAGGATGCTCCGATAGTGATGGGTGTTTGGGAGAAGAGAAGAAATGGGGACCACTGACCAACTGAGTGTTGTAGGAAATAGGCGTCAGCGTGCTGGACATTATTTGTTCGGGGCAGTCGTGATTGCTTTGGTTGTTTGCGTTGCATTCTGCCTCGTACTTCAGGAGATCGACGAGGGCATGACCCTCGATGCGCTTGATCTGAACGATCATGTCGCGGAGGCCGGCAATGTGCCAGGAGCCTTTAGGAAGCCCGAGATTCTGCGGGATGGATCGACTTTCCAAGCGGAACCAGATTTCGAAGCGATTGTGATTCGGAGTCGGCTGACGAGCGAGGACGTTGATCTTACTGGGACCGCCGATAAGGCTTTACCCATGCCCAAGTTCACGCGCTATGCTGGTCCCAATGACTTTGCCTATCTACATAATGGATTGAGCCTTGATTTTCTCCAGAGGCGCAGTGACAACAGTTCTCACCTCACAGCCGCGTTTCCGCCGAATAAATCTCTTGTCTATAGTCGCATGGAAGTCACAACCAAGACTCCCAGTCACAGCCGATTCAGTTATTTCTATCGAGTTGTCGTTGATGACCAGATTCTGGAAATCGGCGAACAGACTGAAATGGCGAACTTGAAGTCTACTTTGTTCTTGAAGTTCAGCAACTCCAAAGGGAAGCAGACTCAAGTTCCGGTCGTGCTCACCTTGGATATCGAAAAAGAAACTCCCGACAGAAGTGTGTCTTGGCGTAATGACAGCATGGAAGCTGAAATTGAAGTGGGATGGGATGAAAGCCGCGGTCATTGTTGGCCCTATGTGATGATTGACGTGAACTCCTACAGCAAGAATGCTGCGGCTAGGGTGAAAGCCGAAAAAGAGATAGATGAAGGAGAAAGTATCTACTACCGTCGCGAGGCTCTTATCATCGTGGAACTCGGACGTATTTATAGTTTCGACTATCACCTCCCCGACTCGGATGACCTGAAGGCGTATCGAGCCCAAGTAAAGGAGAAGAGCGAGAATCCTATTGCCGTAGACGACATATTTCTGGACTACGAGACGGAGCTGATGATTTTCCCAGGGAAGGGTGAGGATGGGCATATCGCGCTTTCTCACGACTATGATGAGGTTGCTGAGATTGGTCTTGACCCTGTTGAGCCGGTTTTCAGGGTCTTCGCGGGTGCGCCCGATGAGAAAGACGATCCTAATGATGATTTTGATGGCGATGAATACGAAGAAGTTGAGGTTGGCGACGACTACGAAGAATCTGAGATTCAAGAGGGCTTGGTAGAATTCGAGGTTGACGATCATGATGATGATTCTGAAATCATTGAGGAAGAAGATGACTGCGACGACGACGATGAGGAGGAAGAGCCAACGGTGATACGGGCAGGCCGCTACTTGGGCGCTCAGGAGTTCGAGCTCTCTCTGCTTGCCATTCCGCGCTCGATTCTTGTGGGGATCAAGTCTGGTGCATTCAAGTTGGAGTCTCACGCAGAATCAAGGGATATCATCATCTCCATCGTTGATCGCAGTGATCGTCGAAGACCGCTCTTCCTGCTGAAGGACATCTTGGCAACTGATTGGGTATGCGTGAGCCTTAGACTGTCGAAAGGAAACACGATGTTTGATCTCCACAAATATCCGAAGGCGAAATGGGCAGCATTGATCCGGGCGGGCGTGTCCACTGCGATCGGTCACTAATCCGGTGTCAATTATTCTTGATACCTCAACTCTTGAGGACCTGCTGGACCGATGCGAGAGTTGAAATAGTGAGAATATCCAGACCCCTTGAGGCTGGCTTAAGCACTTTTCAAAAGGCAGGGAGGAGCGTCCTCTTCCCCTAAGATGGTCACAGGAGCGTACGCTCGTGGTCTTTCGATGAATACGACTAAGATGGTCAGCAAGGGCCCTGTCAAGATGATGGCTAAGGCCCATATGTTTGCCGTGAAAGCTGAGGCTCCGAATCGCAAGAGGCGTCTTCTCTGATACCAGGCAAGAAGTAGGCTCAGGGACAACAGGAAACCAAGAATCCCAGGCGTTTTCCACCCATGAATAGGGAGCTGTGGAATAGAGAGTCCATGTGAAATCGATTTGTGAAGCCGGTGTCCTCGGAGAGAAAACCGGAGATGTGAGATAGAACGGGGCGAGTCAGTGCCACCGCGAAAATGCTCGCTGCGTAGAGTCGTTCCTTTGTCGTCTCCGGCGAGAATTTGAAACGGGTCTCGGTGGTGGGATTGATGCCTTGGGCCAGGAAGTCCGGAGCGATGGGGCCATACTTGACGACGTTGAGCCGCCATGCTTCGTGAGATTGGGTGTCGATCTCTTGGATGTCAATTTTGGGTTTATGGAGCACCAGGGGTGAATCGAGGGAAATGGGTTCGAAGACTCTGCTCTCCAACTTGTAGAGCCTGCCGCTTGTGGCCTTCTGCCACGTAACCTAATCGCCCCCGATCTTTGGGGCGCAGTGTTCGACTATCTCGTCCTAAGATGTGGCATGTTCCATGGTGAGCTTTGAGGAATCCCATGGCGATTCTGAGGGCTGTTGTTTTGCCAGCACCATTGCGGCCTAAGAGGGCATAAACCTGACCCGGCTTCACTTCAAACGAGAGGCCTCGGATGACTTCTTTCTTGTTGAACCGCCGGTAGATATGGTCGAATATCAAAGATGATTCAGTCATCTCTTTCCTCCTCTTTTCGCAAAGCGGACTTGTTTCAGGCCATCATTGAGTGCCTTCTTGATCTCTTCTTTGGAGAAGCCCAAGTGAAACGCTTCGGTAACCGATCGCTCCATGAGTTTTCTTAACTGACTTCTGCGGACTTTACCGGAGAGCTTTGTGGCTCCTTTTTTAATGAAGCATCCAGACCCTTGCTTTCTGATGATGAGGCCTTCCTGCTCAAGGGTTTGATAGGAACGCACGACGGTATTGGGGTTGACAGAAAGTTCCCGCGCTAGTTCCCGTACACTGGGCAATTTGTCCCCAGGTTTGCCTTCGCCCTTGGCAATGGCACCCTTCACCTGAAAGACGATTTGCTCAAAAATCGGATCGGCAGATTGTGGATCGATATGGATCAGCATGCATTTGCCTCGGATAACCGTTCTGTAACTGTACTAATGGATATAGTACAGTCTGAACACTCGCAAGGATATTCTTGAGGAAATTCTTCCACTCCAGGAATCTTGGACCGTGCCTTTTCGCACGAATCATATGGCGTTGAGAGTAGTTTTGAACTTGTTCTTGATTCACGCGATGCAAGGCGCAAACATGGAAGGCGGATGATTGGCAAGGAGAAGAGGAAATCTATGAACCATGTTAATTCAAGAATGAAAAGGGCTGGTCGCTCGACTGAGAATGCCTTTCTGGTCTTCTTAGTCCTGGGGTTTATGAGCTCTTGGGTTGAGGCGCAAGAGCCTGTTTTTGTTCGCGGTGACCTGACTAAGCTCAAAGTTAAAATTATCAAAAAGCCGAAAGCGCCACGCAAAGGGCTTTTGGTTATCGAGGTCAAGAATCGCAACCGCGTTGCAGCTGAGCCTCTCGATTTCATGATCCACGTCAACGATCCTGAACATGCCGAAGGTCGTGTTATGGTGTTCCGCTACAGTCGGGCTGGTCTTTTGACTTGGGGAAAAGCAGGACGGGCAATTCCTCCCAATGGCAAACTCCGCTATTTCTTTCCTGACCCTTGGCCCAATACGCCCCTGGATAAAGTCACAGTTGACATCACCCGGGCCTCATTCTTTCGTGGCGCCGGTCAAAAGAAGTCTCCTGTCTCCATTGTGAAGATCGAACAGATCAAAGTTTTCGATGACTACCTGAAACAAAAAGTCAAGACGACCCGTGTTCTTCTGCGGAACAAGATTGACTTGCCAGTTGACCTCTTACTCGTCGTTCGCACCAAGGCTGGAAAAAAGCCAACGATCATGTCAGCCCACTTGGAGGGGAACGAAGAGAAATTCATCGGCGAATCCAATACCCCTGGAGCCGATTTCCTTCTTCACGCCCGTGGCTTCCAGATGTTTTATGGTCGGTTCAAAGTGGTCCAAATTGTTGATTGGACCGTTCAATATCCGGCTGCTACCACTCTGGGAGAAGAAATTCTTGAGACGGCATGGCGGCAGCGGTACAGGTGGGACCTGGGTGAGAAATCAGAAGTCATTGGAACGGTGCATTTTGCCTTTGAAGAATTTGGCAACTTTGGACGGTCAATGGGAGTTTTCGATTTTCGGCGTTCTGCTGACGGCCGCATACAGTTTGATCTGACGCGGCCAGCAGGCAAGGGGAAGAAAGGAGCTCTTGCGCGCGCGATCGCTACGACCATTGAGGACTTCACTTCTGTCACCTTCGACGCTCTCAAAGAGAAGTCAGTCTTTGTTCTTCTTGACCGACTGAATGATGGTAGGGATATCGTTTGGGTCAAGTCGAAGAAAAAGAATTCCAGATCGCTTCCGGCGCCGATTATGACGATCAAAGATAATCAAATCGTGAATGAAAAATGGACCGACGCCAACATATATCCTAACTACCACCGAACGAACACCCAGTTGAAGGATGGGCGGTTTTGTGCAGCCACAAAAAAGGGCATCTATCATCCAGGCATGCTACCCGAGACGCCAATATTTGATTCCTCCGTCGTGGCTGGGACTTTTGGTTCCATTTTTGGCCCGAAGGACGCCATGCTTCGTCTGTATGAGTTTGGGTCGGGGAAGCCCGTCGCACAGATCGCATTGAGTTTCAGTGGGATCAAAATCACTGGCGAAAAAGTGGTTGGGGCCATATCTGGTAATGGAGTTAGCTTGCTCCGGGCGGCATGGCAAAGACCCTATCGATATCCATCCGGTTCCCTCAACCTCAAAGGAACACTCGCACTTCAGGTGGCCAAGACGAATGAAAATTGGTGGGGTTACGAGCAGTTGGAGGGACGGATCAAATTTGTCGGTTGGCGAGGTGCGGGTAAGGTTTTCGATGACTTTCATTTCAAGGTGAAAGAGAAATTGAGCAAAGAGGCGAAGAAAGCGGTCGATGACTTGGCCCGTGCCCGCCTCTCAATTTGGTCACGCCAAGACTTTTGTGCTCGTCCCCTTTTCGAACGAGCCTTTCGCGGTTGTGCGATTACAAGAGGGGATGAGAACGGTCTGGTCAGGGTGAAGGGGCACGAGAGGATCATGGCGGTTCGAGTGACCAAGGGACTGCCTGTGGAAGTGCGCTATAACGATGGCACCTATCATGTTCGCAGGTTCAAGAAGGTAAAGAGCAACTGGGTCCCAGTCGAGACGCAATGGCATTTTCCTGACCGGACAGCGATCCTGCGGACCAAATTCAAGCAGTTGAATCGGGCGTGGTTGTTTCCAATCACACAGAAATATGAGAATTGGTTTCACCCAGGTTGGGGGCCGGAGACTTACAACTTTACGCTCAAGAAACTGTAGCCTGCGTCTGGCCTTTCTTTTTGATTGTGTTTCCTTCACACAATCCAGGGCAGAGGAAACGGCGAAACTGGCTGCGGGCAGATAGACCTTGCAGTTTCTCAATTGCTCCTCTAAGTTTCGAATTGGGAGAGATTTCTTAGG
>WFTN01000129.1 GCA_015485455.1 Planctomycetota bacterium
GACTGCATTCAGTTCACAACAGGTCTTCCGAAAACAAGAAGTGGCAAGATCATGAGACGGATCTTGAGGAAAATTGTCGAGCACGAAGAGGATCGCTTGGGCGATATTTCCACCTTGGCGGATCCCAGTGTTGTGCCTTCCCTTATTGATGGGCGTGTGAACTAGTGGCTAGGCGGCGAGGTCGAAAAGCCTTGGGGCCTGAAGGCATCATTCTTGTCGATAAACCCAAGGGCCCAACATCTCGGGATGTTGTCAATGATCTGCGTCGTCGGCTCGATCTGCCCGGTCCTGGCCATTGCGGGACTTTAGACCCTCTTGCCACCGGGCTTTTGGTCTTGGTATCTGGCCATGCCACACGGGTTCAAGATCGGCTGACGGGGCACAGTAAGACCTACTGGGCTCAAGTGCGATTGGGGGCATCCAGTGTCACGGATGATGGCGAAGGACCAATTAGCGAAGAAGAGGACCCCGCAATTCCAACGGCGCAAGAAATTGCCCATGCCATCCAAGGGTTCTTGGGGGAAGTCAAGCAGACGCCGCCGATGCATTCCGCCATTAAGGTTGGAGGCGAAAGACTCTACAAGGCGGCGCGAAGAGGTGAAACAAAAGAGATCCCCGTTCGAACCGTCGTTATTCACGAGATTGTGATTTTGTCCTACGAATGGCCAAATCTGGAATTGTCTGTGGATTGCGGATCTGGAACGTATATCAGATCTCTGGCCCGAGATCTTGGGAATTCCCTAGGTACTCAAGCCTACCTGGGAGGTCTAAGACGGACACGCTGCGGCACGTTTACCATTGATGAGGCCGTGTCCTTGGATGAAATTGACGTGGACTCGGTCCGGCCACTAGAAGAGTGCCTGGGTGACTGGCCCCGTATCGAGATTCCTGATGAACAATTGCCGGATCTCTTGCAAGGGAAGGAAATCGTCATGAATGAAGAAGGACGGGTCATTGACGATGCCCTCCTCGTTTGTCACCAACAGATCGTTGGGCGATGTAAGAAGTTGAGTCCTCATCGGCTACGGATGAAACGTCTTATCAAACCTCCTTTGGGTGAAATCCCACCGGTTTCTTGAGGGGGATTTACCCATTCCCTTGGGAATTTGATCAATGTTGGGAACAGCATGCACTTTATGGCTATGATTAGGCCTGTTGATTGTCGAAACCACACAACTGAAGACCGAACTATGCGTACATTCTACTCAGCCCTCATTTTTGTTCTCCTTTGCTCCTCGAGTTTTGGGCAAACGACACCTCCGGTAAAGCCTAAAATTGGACCACGGCTCGTTTGTGAGACCAAAGGCTGGGACTTTGGCGTTGTGAGCCAAGGAACCCAGGGCAAGAAGGTGGTCACCATCAAGAATGAAGGTGATGCAGTCTTGAACATCTTGGACATCAAAGTCACTTGTGGTTGCGTTCATGCCTTGATGCCAGACAAGGTTATCCCTCCGGGAGAGAGCCGGGATCTTATTTTGACCCTGACGACTTTCCGGGCTTTCGGCATCATTCAAAAACACTGCTATGTCTATTCCAATGACGGCAAAACCAAACGCCCCCTTGTTCTCTCCATCAAAGGCGAGGTCAAAGCCGACTGGTGGCCAGAAACGCGACAGATACAGTTTGGTCGGGTTGAAGCCGGACAACCTCAAGTGAAGACCTTTAAGATCTTCTCGCGAATCACTCAGCCCCTCGTTATCGAGAGCATTACCTGTCGAAACCCGAACATTAAAGTTGAGTACAAACTGAGTTCACCGAAGGCCCAGTTGAAGCAAGAGTATTTGGTGACAGTCACGCTCTTAGAGACACAGGCCCCGGGGAACTTCGCAGCGGCCATTGCGATTCGTGTCAAGCATCGCCAAACCCCCTTACAGAATGTCATGATCTATGGGCGCTTGGAGGGTGACCTAAAAGTCTGGCCACTGAAAGTCTTTGTGGGGCGGATTTTCTATGATCGTCAGGTGCAGAAGACTGTCAAGGTTTCCTTGCCGGAGGGCTATAGCGTTTTGACGGCCAAGGGGTCCACGGAGTCGATGAAGACTGAAATTCGTCCCATGCCAGACGGCATGTCCTGGGAAATCGACATCTATGTCACTGGCTTAGAAAGTGAACAAAACATGGACGAGAGCATGGAAATTCTCACCGACAATTCTGTGCAACCAAGAATTGTTGTTCCTGTTACTTGGGTTTCACGACCTCAGCGCAAATAGACGAAAAGGCTCGCAATTCTCACTCGAAGATCTGCTTGAGAACAAGCTCTTTTATGTCGGTGAGATGCCAGTTCTTGTCATCGCATTCAGCTTCAGAAGAAATGAGGATAGGGCCCTGTTGTTTGTCGGCGACCAAGATCCCATGAGATCCTTTGACTAAGGACGTGTCCAAAGGGATGACGTCCATGATCATGCGAAACCCAAGCATTTTCTTGAGGACCTTAATGCCGATCTTAGCCTTCAGAAACTTGATGGATGGGTCAGCGAAGAGTTCTACAGGGTCGTATCCAGGTTTGCGGTGGATATCGACGGAACGGGCGTAGTCAGGGGCCAGGTGGTCTTCTTCCCAGAAATAATAGCTAAACCACTTGTCGGTTTCTGCGACACAAAGGAGCTCACCGCTCCTTTCATGGTTCAACCCGAACTCTTCCATCTGGGAGCGATCCAAGACCCCATCAATGCCTGGTGTTTTCTCCAAAACGGAACGTACGGCAGCGATGTTTTTTGGCTCTTGAATGTAGACATGGGCGACTTGGTGGTCGGCAACTGCGAAGGCCAAAGAAGCGCCTGGATCGAGGTTTTCTAACTCCAATTGAGGCTGAACTCTGAGGAATCCCGCCCGCCGCAAAACGCGGTTGATATGAACGGCGCCGTTTACCTCTCCGATGCCATACTCAGAAACCACCAGGATTTTTCGTCCTTGAGCCAAAGACGCTTCGATAAGCGGCTTCACGCAGTTGTCCAAGTCACGGAGATCCTGGCGCACCGCTGGATCATTGGGCCCCAATCTTTGCAGGTTGTAGTCTAAGTGAGGTATGTAGGTTAGAAGCAAGGTGGGGTCGACATCGTGCATAGCCTTGATGCTTGCTTGGGCTATCCAGTTGCTTGATCGAATGTCCGCTGTTGGTCCCCAAAAGTTGAACAGGGGAAAAGCAGGATAGTCTTTTTCGAATTGATCTCGGAAACCTTGGGGTGCCCCATAGATGCCTGGTAATTTCTTTCCATCGGCAAAGTAGAGCGGCCGGGGAGTGAGAGAGGTATCAACATCGGCATACATGTTGTACCACCAGAACATGTTGCAAGAAGTGAAATTTGGGTCTCGTTTCTTAGCGGCGTCCCAGATCTTCTCGCCCCGGACCAAGCGATTACTTTGTCGCCACAGCCAAACTTCTGACAGGTCGCGAAAATACCAACCGTTGCCAACGATGCCGTGGTCTTGTGGCATGAGACCAGTGAGCATGCTGCTCTGAGCTGAACAAGTGACACCTGGGAGGATGCCTTGCATAGGAGCAGCAAACCCCTTCTTCGCTAAGGCCGTTAGGGTGGGGGTATCATCTCCCAAGTGAGCGGGGGTTAAGCCCACACAATTCAACAAAAGTAACTTCTTCATGCACTTAGTCGGCCCTATTTATGAGATTGTGGTCGTTGTGCCATAAGTTGGGTCAATCGCCAGCTTGGTTTTCGCTTGTCCTGAGGGATGGCGACTGTGTGTCATGGCGCAAGAGTTTCTCGATCATGGCGCGAATGATGTCAATGGCAATTTTATTCTTACCTCCCTTGGGAATGATGAGGTCGGCTTCTCGTTTACTTGGTTCAACAAAGGACATGTGCATGGGCCGTACGTCTTTTTCGTACTGCACCAAAATCTCTTCCAAGGTGCGGCCGCGCTGGACCATATCCCGTCGGATTCGACGAAGCAGACGGATGTCATCTGGCGTATCGACGAATAATTTAATGTCAAGGATCTCTCGGATGCGTTTGAAACAGAAAGGAAGGATGCCTTCAAGAACGACGATCAAGGGAGCTTTGAGGAATTCAGTCTCAGTCTTGCGATTGTGGTTCACATAGTCGTAAATGGGGATGTGGACGGAGCGTCCTTGGCGGAGTGCTTGCAAGTGTTCGACCAATAGATCGACGTCAAAGGCGTCAGGGTGGTCAAAATTGACTGTCTTCCGCTCTTCGATGTTGAGGTGACTGAGATCCTTGTAGTAGGCGTCCAAGACGATCACAGCCACTGATTCTGGGCCATATTCTTCAACAATACGGTTAGACACCAGGGTCTTGCCAGATCCGGAACCCCCAGCAATTCCGATTAAGATGTGTCTCTTTGTCATTGTTCGCTCCATTGAATGCTCCCGCCATCATAGCGAATGTCATGGGCCACTAAAGGTCAACTTGGGATACACTTAGAAATCCATGGGTAGCACCCTGGGTAAGGATTGATATTATCCCAATATGAATCAAGACGATGTGCCTCCAAACCCAGATTGCAGATTGCCCGATGGCGAAAGACCGACTCGGGGGCTTGACTCTGCACACTTGCTGATCGCGATTTCCCTGGCGCTTGTCGCCGTGCTGCCTTTTTGGGATGTGACACCGACATTTCGTTCCGATGATGTTCTGCTCATTGCCCAGGGACATGAGAACTCGATCTTAGGGGGAGCCCTTCGGAGTTTCATGCGCCCTTTTGGTGATACCCGCAGTATCGAATTCTATCGTCCATTGTTCAGTTTTGATTTTTGCGTGGAGGGCGCTCTTTTTGGTGACAACGCAGCGCCGTACCAGGGGGTCAGTCTATTTCTCCATGGGTTGAGCGTGATCCTGAGCTATTTCTTCTTGAAGCGGCTCTGGGGTTCGAGAGTCGCTTTCGTGGCTACCCTCATTTTCGCCTTGAGCCCATGGTCGGCAAACAATGTTGCCTGGATCGCTGGACGATGCACGACTGTGGCAACGATTTGTATGTTTGCTGTCGGCTTACTGCATGACCGTGGTCGCAGATCGGGGAAGCAGGTGTCATCCTTGGCTTTTCTCTGCGCCTTGTTTGGTGTGTTTTATCGGGAGACAGCTCTCTTCGCTCCGGCATTCGCTCTCGCTTTGGACCTTGGTGCTAACCGAAAACTATCTTGGGTTGCCTACGGCTTCTACTCCATTCCTTTTGCACTCTATCTGGGTGCAAAACGGTTGGTGGTTGGAACCGTGCTGGGTGGATACTCCGGACTGGACGCCATGCGAGGAGAAGCGGGAGGTTTGTTCCAAGTCTCGCCCGCAGAGGTGGGGGCCAGTCTCGGACGATTGTTGGCCCGGGCACCGGATTCTGCTGCCGGTGAGTTTGATGGGTTGTCCTTTGGTTTTGTGGCCATTGTTCTTGTAGCTGCCGTGGCGCTTTTTTGGAGTGGGCGCTGGCGCCGCTGGACGACTTGGCTGCTATTCTTCTTCATTCTAGCCCATGGGGTTCTTCTGTGCATGGCTGACAGCGTCGTACACCCTGGCACTTCCCAACGGTGGCATACAGTTGTTTGGGCCATGGCTGCTCTTGTGGGTTTGGGTCTCTGTCAAGTGCCAAAGAAACCCATTCTCTGGCTCTGCGTTTTGGCTATTTCAGGGATGCAGACTTATACGCTTCGTTCCCATCTGTCGGACTATGATGTCTCAGCGAAACTCGCCAATGTTCTGCGCTTGAGCATTAACGCCTCGGTTGAAAATGAGGTCTTTGTCTATAACTTGAAACCCTATTACGGTGGAGCGC
>WFTN01000130.1 GCA_015485455.1 Planctomycetota bacterium
CAAACGCATCGTCACCACTCTTGGCGACATGCTTACCGACTCAAGCTTCTACGCCAGCGGCGAAAAACTCGACGTCGGCAGAGCTGATCCAAAAATCTGCCTCAGCAAGGCCCTCGAGTATCTCATTCAAAACGCCTATCCCAAGATGGGATACATTGATCATCTCCACGAAAATCCCAAACAAGAAATCCAAAGCACTCTTCGAGCCAACAACATCGAACAAACGATGATTGATGGCGCAGAGAAGAACATCAAGGCTCTGGATGAACTACGCGACTACCTTCGTCTATGCACCCAAGCGAGCAAAAAAGTTGTCCTTCATGAAATGCTTGAAAAGCGTTTTGGTCAACGCCCCTTTGGCTGGCCCGAACTTGAGACAGTCCTCCTGGTGTCTCGACTTGCCGTTCTGCGCGAAGTCCACCTTGTGGTCGACAGCAGGCCACTGTCATTTGAAAAAGCCTATGACTATCTGACCGCCACCAGTAAACAGCGCAAGGTCGTCATTTCACTTCGCGAAACAGTAAAGCCAGAGCTCATCAAGAAGGCTCAGAACCTCGGCAAAGAGCTATTTGGCCAACAAGGGCCATCCGCAGAAGACACCTTGTTCGAGTTCCTGAAGAGTCACTTAGACTCTTGGAATAAGCAACTCGGCAGCTATGAGCCCTTGGCGAAGACCGGAAGATACCCTGGCCTCAAAGAAATCCAAGTCTGCCAATCTTCCTTACGAAAACTGGTGGAGGAGGACGACAGTTTGCGGTTTCTCAAACGCTTCGCCGAAGGCGCAGAAGAACTCAAAGAAGTCGCAGAGGACATTCAGGATCTCAATGGTTTCTACACCAACCAGAAACACAGTTGGGAGAAGCTGAGGATCGCGGTTGAAGAGCTCAATCAAAACCGCCTTCAGCTTGAGGCACACGAAACTGCTGGGCCAGCCCTCAAAGAGATGGAAGAGATCTTGGGTTCTGCTCGCCCCTACAATCTCTTGCACAAAGTAGCCGAACTGACCCAGACTGCACGAAGCGCCAACAACCAACTCATATCTAATGCTCGCGGTCCTGCCGTGGTAGCCATCCAGAAGCTAATCGACAGCGTTGAGAAAGACCTCGCCAAAGTCTCTGCCGACGATGCACTCAAGCGTATGGCAACAGCCGAGCTGAAATCGCACCTAAACACAGCCACAACCGTTAACAGCATCGCACACATTGCCCAGGCTCTGCAAGCTTCCGATGCTGCCAGAAACCGTGCTGTCAAAGCCATAGAAGAATTCGCGAACAAACCGGCGCCTAATCCAACAGGTCCGGTCGTGCCCGAGCCGAAGCCAAAGATCAAGCGAAGAATCCTCATCGATGCCAAGTTGTATTGGCAGAACGACTACATCGAGACAACCGCCGAGATGGAGTCATTCTTGAGTTCGCTCCGTAACTCGATCCAATCAGCAATCGATGACGGCAAACGGATCCAGATAAAGTGAGACAGCCTCAATGAACACCGCCCAGCTCAAGATCTACGCCCCCGAGGCACGCAACGCATTCATCGCTGCCGTCACAGCCCAGGCCGGCAAGCTCGGTGTGACAGCCGCTGGCACGTCTGCTGCAAAAACACAAGGTGATGTCTTACTCATCGATGGCCAGGCTTTCCCGAAGTCGGTTGCAACGACACGTCGATCATTAGCTGACCGGGTCAAAGACCACGGTTTTGGGCAGACCATGGAAGCCGTCGCCTACACGTGGTTCAACCGTTTCGTGGCGCTTAGGTATATGGAACTCCATGGTTATCTGGACCACGGCTACCGCGTCCTAAGCCATCCCGACGGCGATGCTCGACCAGAACTCCTCGATCATGCAACCGACGTTGACTTGCCTGGCCTTGATGCCGACAAGGTCCTCGAACTGAAGCTCGACGGCACGAAAGACGAAGAACTCTATCGTCTTCTACTCAAAGCACAGTGCAACGCCCTTCATCGTGCCATGCCGTTCCTCTTCGAAAAGATTGGCGATGAAACAGAACTATTGCTTCCAGCCAACCTGCTTCACTCCGACTCCTTGATCCGCCAACTCGTCAACAACATTGATGAAGAGTTGTGGCAAGACATCGAGATCATCGGCTGGCTCTACCAGTTCTACATCTCGGAGAAGAAAGACCAGGTCATTGGCAAGGTAGTGAAGTCGGAAGACATTCCGGCGGCGACCCAGCTCTTTACACCCAACTGGATCGTAAAATACATGGTCCAGAACTCGCTGGGGGCGCAGTGGCTGGCGACATATCCCGATTCGCCACTTAAAGGTGAGATGGAGTACTAC
>WFTN01000131.1 GCA_015485455.1 Planctomycetota bacterium
CCCTTTCATGACTGATGCCAATGGGAAATCTCTGTTCCGTGGTAATCGGGCTCATGACTGCCGTCTGGGCTTCGACATCAATGATAGTGTTTCCGATTCGACTTTTTCGGGTCCCCCCTTTGGCGATCCGCCCACTGCCGTGGCCAATGGTGTTCGCAAGAATATGGCTTGGAACCCTTATCGCCCGGACGCTCCCGGGGGCGATGTCTCCGACCCATCGATTCCTCGATCTCGATCTCAAGAGACTGCCCTTGACCTTGTTGCATACGGTTGCTTTGCTGCGGTTTACGGCTCCACGGGAGGCGACCAAGTGATCTATGACCGCATGGTCATCGCTGATTGCAATCGCGGTACAGATTTCGCCTGCTACCATACATTGCTGAATTCAGTGGTTGTTGAGAAGGCCGCCTTGTTTTACGCCAACTCCCCTGCAGGAGGACCGAATGGCGGCAAGGCGGCGGTTCAACTCTATGATGGTGCCGGGCGCTACGAAAATACGGTGTTTCGTGGGTTTAAAGGAGGATCGAGCACCATGGCTGGGGCTCGAGGTGGTGCAGTGAATCATCCTAACCATACGTTCACCAATGTCTATTTTCCTGATGCCTTAGGCACTCCACCTCGGCCGATTTTGGCTTGGCCTTCTGTGACTGCGATTCAGGGCTCTTTTCTAGGGTATAGCAATGTGACTTTGCCTGATCAGGGCGATTTGACCAGCGCCCAGAATCAGCTTGCTCCCAGCAAATGGGGTGGCCAGTTGTTTGATGAGACAGGGGATATGAGCCAACAAGTAGGGGTTTCTATCGTGCGTAATGTTCCCATTATGGCGACCGCCGACCGGGACGAGTTTGACTACGTCAACCCTGCACCTTCTATGGTTCAGCCGAACGCGATCGTATCGCCCCATCGCTGGGGGCACTTGCGTCTGGTTTACCCCGAACTCCTGGGCACAACCTCGACTCCAATGGATTTCGTCATTCATAGGACGTCTCATTTGCTATGCCAGTATACCGGTGGCGGTTCCGTTTTCTCGCCGGGGACGGATGCCGTTGGCTTTGCTCATGTCTACAACTCGAGGCAGCACAAGCAGATACCTGTGATCGTCAATACAGAACCTCCAGGTCTGTGCGACGTGCCGATGCCGTCGTCCACTTCTCAGGGACAACAAATTTTTCCGCCACCGGCGGCGGCTCAGAATTCCTATTATGTTTATACAATTGACCATATCGCTCAGAACTTCTTGACATTCTTCAGCAAGTTTGAATTGGTCGTCGATGATGTCCTCCTGGGTGACGTTGCGCATTTCCGGTTGGCGGATCTCGATGGCAAACCTTTGTCGTCTATTGAAGCCAGGTTCTTGAAGAGCGGAGCAGTTCTTGGGGAATACACCGACTTCACCCAATTCATGGCGGCGACGGAGCCGGCGCTCTACCGCGACGCGACCAATGGAGAAATCCATTTGCGCGTCCCGGTTCGCACGGGTGCGAATGGCTCTACCCCGGCAGGTAGACGCAATTATTCGACGCACTATGGGGTAGAAGGTTTGAACCTACCAAGTTCTCGTTGGCGCAATGAGACGATTACCATCTCCTGGATTTAATCGTTTTTTGTCGGCTCAAATTCATCCACGGTCAGAGGTGATCGTGGATGAACTTGGCCTCAATCTTCTTGGCTTTCTTATGTTGAAGCAGAGGAGGCTCCATCAGCTCGATCAGGTCTGTAATTTCGCGAGACATGAGACACGGATCTCAAGACGGCATAGTTTCTGATGGTGCCAAGTTCACCTTCAGCAAGTTACTCAAACGTTCTCGTCGTTGAGACATAAATCGGACTGATAGCAATTCATCACGGCGTACTTTTCTTTCAAACCCAACTACGAACTGAAGACAATTCTTCGTCTTCTCGAGAACTTCATCCCAGCCATTTTGTGCCTGATGTCTTTGGTTCCAAGAGGGTTGTCGACTATCTCGGCCTCGATATTTTGAATTTTTATGCAAGACCGTGGTGAGGTTTCTGTATAACGATCAAGTTGTTTCGGCCCAGGTGCGCGGCAGCTGTACTTCCAAGTCGCGCGGGATTTGCCTCAGAGAAAATTGGAGAGTTTGCCATGAAGATGAAAATCATCTTGTTCGTGTCCCTGTTCGTCTGCGCAAATGTCGGCATGGCACAGCAGTTCTTCATTCAAGAAGATTTTTCTACCGCGACTTCCTTGACATCTCCCAATTGGAGTTCGGTTCTCTTATCCGGCAACGACAATGGTGGTATTGGGGCATGGCGATTTGACAATCTTGGGAATCGAGCGATCTCCCTACCTTTTGTTCCTCCATTTGCTATGAGCGATGCAGATCTCGCAGGTCCAGGATTCATGTCCGTCTCAGCTCTTGTCTCTCGGCCATTTGATTTTTCTGCATCGAGTAGTGTCATCTTAGATTTTGACTACATGTTTCGACAGCTAGGAGCGTCGACTGCGACCGTTGAGGTCTTTGATGGCACAACTTGGAATATCGTTTCTTCTTTGGCCCAAAATGACGTTGGTTTGGGAACAAATAGTCATGAGAGTTTCGACCTCACTGCATTGGCAGGTGGAGCTGCCAATGGCGAAATTCGTTTCGTTCATTCTGCCAGTTGGGATTGGTGGTACGCAGTTGACAATATCATTCTTTCTGACCAGGCGACAATTTGTGACTTATCGATCGAAATTATTTCACCAGTGACTGATGACCTGGGATGCAAGCCTCGTTTCGCCAACGATCCCTCTTTCACCTTGAAGGTCACCAATACTGGATTCTGTGCTTACGCCAGCGGTACCGTGCTGACGTTTGATATTAAGGTCGGCGATCCTCCTATGCCGCAATGCAGCGAAAGTCTTACATTGATGACGGCGCTCAATCCGAATGGCTCAGTCACCTACACAACCAACTGTAAACTCACCATTCCGCCGAACTCGGCGACGACGATCACTGCATGCATTACTACACCCGCACCAGACAATGACCCCACCAATGATAGCCACAGAATCGTATACGAAAATCCCCCTTTTCCCCCCAAGCCGTTTGGCTATGTGGAGAATTTTGATGGTCTGGGGACGAACGCTGGTAGTTTCACTATGATTGTCTTTGATGTCCCACCTGGCTGGGAGAATGCTTTAGATGATGGGGCCAGCTTGGCGATGAACATGGCGCCCAATTGGGGCCCAAACAATGGCACGACTGGTTCAAACCAGGGGCCACCCGCCGATCACACAACGGGAACTTCCGCCGGCAGATATATGTATATTGAAGACAGCCCTAGCCAAGTTGGCGACATTGAGCTGCGCGGTCCTTGTCTCGACTTGAATGGCGCAACAGGCACTCCGACCGTGCAGTTCTATCACTTTAGTCATGCTACCGCTGGGTCTTCTAACGACAACATCTTGGAGATCGATATTCTCAACGAGACTACCGGGGGAGTCTTGACCCAGAGTGTGGCCTCGTTGCCTGGCTATGGAGATAATCAATGGCACCAGGTACAGATCGACCTATCTGCTTTTGCTCCCGATATCGTTCGGGTCCATTTTCGGACGAACAATCAGAATGGCAACTTCACCGATGATGTCGCTATTGATGATTTCTTATTCTTCGACGCTATCGCAGCTATTGGCCAGGCTCCACAGCCTGGAAACGCCGTGTTCGACATCAACAACGCAGTTAACAACCTTGGACAAAACGTCGCTTCCGGCGCCAACGGTCCTTTCGCTGCTAACATCACTGCTGGTGGCAACATGAACATGACATGGTCTGGTCAAAATAATGCTCTGATGCTGTGCCTTTTCGGCCCAGGCAACGATAACATTGCCAACTTCGGTCCTGCGATTGGTCAACTTGACATTGGTACATTGCCCTTGGTCGGTGGAATCCCAAGCTTGCTCTTCGTCTTTGGCGACGGCAACTTAGCATTGACCTCTTTGTTTCATGCCTTCTTCTTCACCGGCCCCGCTGGTACAGGCGGCATCAACTTTCAGGTCTCACCAGCGTTCGCGCCAGGTCCGCTCACACGCTTCCAGTGTGTGATGAATCCTGCAGGGCAGTTCTTCATTTCGAATGCTGTGGACGTCGCAGTTCTTTAGTTGACCCATGCAACATTGAAGTTCGCATAACCTTTGCGACTACGGGGCGAGCGATAGAGACGACGGCGGGCGAGCTATGACTGAAGAGAGCAAAGCCGATTCTGCGGATTCCAAAAAAGACATTGGGCAGGACGAAACGATTCAATGTGCCCAGCAGCCTCAAGATGCTGGTGTCCAAGGGCGGAGAATCGGTCGCTATCGTTTGCTGGAAGAACTCGGGCACGGTGGTCAAGGATTTGTCTATCTTGCCGAAGACGAAAAACTTCATCGCAAGGTGGCGCTGAAGGTGCTACTGGCAAGTGCTGGGCATTCATCAACCGCACGGGCGCGCTTTGAACGCGAGGCCGAGGCAGCCAGCAAGCTTAATCATGTTGGCATCGCCAGCGTGTTTGAAGTTGGAGAACATGAGGGAGCAGCGTTCATTGTTTTTGAGCATGTCCAAGGCGACACGTTGGCCCAATATATCGAGGATACGAGTGAGCTAGCCAAGACAGATCACAGTCTATCGTCGGTACGTTTTGATCGGTCTATCCATCAGTTGTCGTCGTTGCCCGAAGCAGAGCAAGAGAGTATTTCTTCCGGCCCTATAGAAGTGAGTGCCAGTCATGACGCTATCTTGGCCGCCGTTCGCTACATCGAAACCGCTGCTATGGCGCTTCATGTTGCCCATGAAGAAGGGTTAGTTCATCGTGACGTGAAACCCAGTAACTTGATGGTGAGAGAGGATGGTACTGCCTGTGTACTTGATTTTGGTTTGGCAAAAGATGCTTCCAAAGACGACTTGACTCTCACTCGTTCAGGCGACCTCATGGGCACGCCAGCCTATATGTCGCCGGAGCAGCTTCTGGCTCATCGACTAAAACTCGATCGTCGGACGGATATCTTCTCTCTTGGGGTCAGCCTGTTTGAAGCATGTACCTTAGAACGTCCATTCACGGGAGCGGACCGCCAAGAACTCTATCACGCCATTTCTCAAAAAGAGCCGCCATCGCCTCGAAGTATCAACCCAAAAGTGCCTAAAGATCTGGCGGCGATTATCTTGACAGCCATCGACAAAGATCGAGATCGCCGTTATCAAACTGCCGAATATTTTGCCTTAGACCTACAGCGTTTCCGAGAGCACCGTCCGGTTCACGCCCGGCCAGCGGGGCCATGGTTGAAGTTGAAGCGTTGGGCTCGACGAAACAGAACCAGCGCCCTCGCGGCTACTGTTGTCCTTATTGCTGTGGTCAGTGCTTTGGTCGTGACGAGTATGAAATCAAGTGAGATCCATGATTCGGAGTTGCTTGTTAAATCGGAGTCAGCGAAGAAGGCATTGGTCCTGCAGACGATCGATTTGGCTCGTGATCGCGGACGGCTCGAGGGGGCATTGAAGCAGGCCGCCCAGTTGTTCCCACCTTCTCATCAGCTTATTGGCTCCTTGGAAAAATGGATGGAGAAATTCACCTCTCTCAGGGCGAGAATTCCTTTGCACCGTGAGGCTTTGAAACACCTTTCGGGTGAAGAGCCATCGACGATTGAAGCGGCCGAGAACCTCCTTGTAGATTTGGAGTTCTTCTGCGCCGACGATATGGGCGGTCTTGCTGTTCTCGAAAGACGACTTGCTCTTGCGCGGGTGATCCAAGAGGAGACCTTAGGAAAGGATTTCAAGGCGTGGGCTGCTTGTGTGCAACGGGTGAACAATAGTGCCCTTTATTCCGGCTTTGACTTGAAACCCATAGAAGGATTGCGTCCTTTGGGGCCAAATCCGAAGACCGGCTTGGAAGAATTTCTGCACTGGTTGTCTCATGACCCGCGTGCTGGGCTTCCGAAGCGCGATGGGATACGAGGAGACTTTGAAGTTGGTCGACAGACTGGCGTGATTTTCGTCTTGTTAGACGGCGGTAATGTCATGACTGGCGCCCAAAAAATGGACGAGAATGGAGCGGGTTATGATCCATATTGGGACAAGAATGACCTCTATCCGAAGAAACACGTTGTGGAACCTTTCTTTTTCTCAAAGTACGAGTTCACGGAAGCACAGTTTGAACGAGCCCGCCGCTTGGTTGTTGGTTCGAGAGGTTCTCGGGACCAAGATGGGGTGACAGGAAAGGGCAACTTGCCAATCGTGTTTGTTTCCTTTCCACGAGCAGTCGAGGTCTTGGAGAACATTGGCTTGAGGCTTCCGGATTCCAAGGAATGGAACTGCGGTGCCCGCTCCGGGCGGCAGTCGATTTGGGCTGCAACAAATGATCCTTCGACCTTGCCTCTTTTTGAGAATCTAGCAGGCGTCAGTGAAGTCCCAATGAGTTCCTCCAATCTGGTGCAGCGTGTAGATCATTTTCAAACTCGTGCTCCGGTTGGCTCCCTCGCTCCAAATCCGAAGGGATGCTACGATCTTTCGGGGAATGTCTCCGAATGGAATACTGACCACTTTATTTCCCCAAAGACGGGTGTAGCCAAGGATGCTGCCGACAGTGGTAGGGTAGCAAGTAACGTGGTGACCCATAGCGGGGGATCATGGGCGACACAACCTTTGGACGCGCGTTTGGCCAAGAGCGGTAAGGCCATCGTGAATCGCAAGGATGACCGCTTGGGATTTCGAGCCGCTCTTAGCTTGTTGCCTGAATTGGTTTCAGGGAAATGAGCCGCAGATTCGAGCTAATCTTCCAGGCTCAGCGAGGAAGAGCGCCATGCTACTTCCTCTCTCACCAACTTGGTCACCGGCTCCTAAAGGTCCGTTTCTTTGCCGCTCTCTCCCGCATCCCGGAGTTCATAGGTGCAACGGCGGTCACCGTTCACCTTGTGTTCTCGTCTCTTGACTTGGACGGATTCTCCGAGAATGGCGCTGAAGACTTTTGACTCGCCTTCGCAGATATCCTCGCAATTGCACGCTGCCGACTCGATGGGACAGTGGTTCTCGATCAGTTCAAAACCGCCCCCTTCCAGCTCTCGGTATTCCGCTAAGTAGCCCTGGTTTTGTCGAAGCTCAACCAAAGAGCGTACTTTTTCATCAAAAGACTTATCTTCTAAGTCTAATAA
>WFTN01000132.1 GCA_015485455.1 Planctomycetota bacterium
CCATACTTCTTGATGATCATCATGATGTCATGGGAGAGGCCACCTTGACTCAGCTGGGACTTGCCATAATGACGGATGTAGCGTTTCCCTTTTTCAAGAAAGGTGAAGTAGACTGGATAGATCTCTGAGAGATCCACTGGCTTGCCATTGATGCGCTCCAATTCCGACTCCAGGTAAGACATGGTGGCGAAGGACCAACAGGTGCCGGTATTTCCTTGGTTCAGCACTTCTTGGCGCCCCACCTCTTTGATGATGCTGAACTTTCCGTCGTCGGTCTTGGGGAATCCATCACCCTGAGCCAAGAGCGGAGCGGCCAACAGGGCAAGAAGAGCAAGGAAGTGGGTCATTTTTTGAAACATCAAACGAGATCCTTTCAGGTCAAAATGGCATTCTGTCCGCACCTTAGCATACTGTCTGAGAACCGAAACGAGGAGGTTCCATGCCTGTAAAGACACTGCATGTCATCGACGGCACCGCAACATTGTTCCGTACCTATTTTGGCATGAACAAAGTACAAGCACCGGATGGGCGCGAGGTGGGCGGCTTGCTCGGATTTGGGCAAGCCCTGGCACGTTTTGTACGGGAAGTCGGCCCCCAATACGTCTCTTTGGTATTCGATGGCCCGGAGAAGACTTTTCGTCACGACATATTTCCCGAGTACAAAGCCAATCGTTCCGCTCCTCCCGAGGACATGGAGCACCAGTTCTCCCTGGCCGTGGACATAGCTAAAGCTCTGGGGTTTCCATGCTTCCACGCCTTGGGTTTCGAAGCCGACGATCTCATGGCCACCATGGCCAAACGTGCCAAGGAAGCGGACATCAAGACCGTCCTGGTGACACCAGACAAAGACGTCCACCAAGTCATCGGACCGAATATCTACGTCATGGATCCCAAGACCTTTCAATTGATCGACAAAAACAGGGTCATTGAGCGCTTTGGCATCAAACCCGAGAATTTGGTCGATTTCTTGGCTCTTGCAGGTGACAGCACGGACAACGTCCCTGGCGTGCGCGGTGTCGGGCCTAAGACCGCCAGCGCTCTTGTGTCCGCCTTGGGCAGTTTGGACTCGATCTACAACCGCCTGGAGGACGTCTGCGCCTTACCCATCCGGGGTGCGAAATCCGTGGCGAAGAAATTGGTCGACCACAGGGAAGACGCATTCCTCAGTTTGGAGCTCGTGACACTGCGAAAGGATGTTCCCATGTCTGAAGAGATGCTCAATCTGAAATTCTTGCGTTACACCGGCCCAGAAGCAAACGCCGACTCTCTCTTCGATTCTCTGGGGTTTCACGCCCCCTTGCGCAACCTCCGCGGTCTCTGCAACTTGGACACATGAGACAATTTCCCCTGGGGAAGTCAGTTGAAGCGGGCTGCTGGGCGTCTCATACTGTCCCATGGACAAGCTCGAAATCTGGACCCGTCGGTCCATCATTGCCGTTCTCTTAGTCATCACAGCAGGAGCCGTCGTGCGGGCAACGGGGTCAGGCTTGGGCTGCCCAGATTGGCCCCGATGTTTCGGGCAGTGGGTCCCCCCCACAGATGCTACAGAGATCGATTCAAGCTATTTGGCCCACGGCGAAGTGGCCAATATCGCCAAGACTTGGACTGAATACGGCAATCGCCTCATTGGTGTACTCGTTGGCTTCATCATGCTTTACACCATGATTTTGGCCTGGCGCGTCTCCCGGAGCAACAAGCGAGTCCTCTATTGGATCACCGGAGCAGCTCTGCTCATCCCAGTCCAAGCCATTCAAGGGGGGATGGTTGTCAAACGCCATCTCGATCCTCGCTTGGTCACTGTTCACTTCATCTTGGCCCTGGTCATCTTGGGCCTCTTGGTGCGCGCCTACCTGGCCATGCGCTCCGGCCATACGACCCCCAAGGGGTTTCTGTCTCCTGAAGCCCAACCACGAAAGATGGCTTTCTGGGCCCGCCTTGCCATGGGGCTCACTGCTATTCAGGTGGTCCTCGGAGCATTAGTCAGGGGCAGCATCGAAATCGTTGTAGCCGAGTCTGAAGCGGGACTCCCGAGAGGAGAATGGCTCGGCCGGGTTGGCCTCATCGATTGGATTCATCGGGATGCAGCCGTTCTCATTACCTTCTTGGTGGTCAACCTCGCCTGGAAGCTCAAGCGATCGGGATGCCAGGAGAAGGTTCTACTGCGTTCCGCCAGTCTTGCCGTGGGCTTGGTCGTCCTTCAGTGCTTAGCAGGAGTCGTCATGGCCTACGGGGATTTACCACCATCATTCCAGGTCATTCACATCACCTTGGCAACTTGGCTCATGACCGCTCTGTTCTTTCAGGAACGCCTCTTGGCCGCCGAGTGCGAGCTCCAGCAGCAAGGGGC
Organism: Planctomycetota bacterium; assembly: GCA_015485455.1. Classification (GTDB taxonomy): domain Bacteria; phylum Planctomycetota; family DRQF01; genus S139-23. Next base: position 2,348 of record WFTN01000132.1, read on the forward strand.
CTAAAATTTCACACGGGCGTCTAAGTAGATCAAATAGGCCGGATCGTCTCGTCCACCATCATTGATGAAACTGCCGCCATTGAGTGGTGCCCCTTCTTCTGGAAACAGAATGCCGAAACCGAGACCCAAGGTGTACTCCGCACTGTGTCGGTATTCCACGAAGAAATCCAATTCCAAGCCAATATCATCATCACCAAAACCAATGGGCGACAAATCGGCGTCGTGTGTTGCCCACAAGACGGCTACCCCGAGGGACCAGTCCACTGCTGGATCCAAGGTGAAACCTCCTTGGAGAATGAAAACGTTGTCCATAGGGATGATATTGAGGATTCCGTAACGGGCCCGATAACCTTTGCCACCATCGTCATAGGCATGACGCTCAGGAAATAAAGGAATATAGCCCGAATCTCCATTGTGAGCGCCCTCGGCGTAAAGGAAACGCAAGTAGACCCGGGTTCGGGATTCTGCTTGAAACGTCAGGCCCAATTCCGCTTCCACAGCCAAGCCATCGACGTCAGTCTTGCGGAAGTCCTTCAGGCTTCCCCTCTGATAAGCCACTTCTAAGTTGTAGTCCAAACCGTCTGCCAAGGAAAACTCACCACTGAGGCGAAACCCGAAGGTATGAAAATAGGCTTGGGCGAATCCAACCTCATTCAGCGTGTCGCCAAAGGAAGAAGAACCCAAGGAATTGCCCAAGGTGCCTGCCGAACCAGCATTGTCCCCATTGATGTAGATCCAATAGAGGTCGACCGCATGATCGCTCATTCCCGTATAGGTGAAATAGACAGCGAAGAGCTCATCATCGTCAAAACCGCCGTTAGCCCCAGCAATGGGATAGGGGTTATTTCCTGGATTCAAGGATTCTGTACCAGCCATCTTGGCCCAAATGAAGTCGAGGGTGTATGTGTCCCGCTCGAGAGTCAGACGTGCCGCATCAAAAGTCTGCCCGCTGAAAAACTCGTTGTTGCCGAACTGGAATTCGTTGCCAAGGACAATTTCCTGCCGCCCATTCGTCAGGCTGAGCCCGTCAACTCCAAAGACCTGGTCGATACGAATCCACCCTTCATAGAGCCGAATGTCATTCAGAATCTGAAAGTTCGAGCTATTGCCAGCCCCCCCAGCGCCACCGGGAGCTGCTCCTTCTTGGGAACCAAAGCCACCCCCTCCTGATGCGGCACTCCCAAAGATCGTGGTTCCTGCGGGGCCACCATTGTCGAATAGGCCGAAAGACGTGATGACGAAATGAGTTGAAACCTTCTGGGAAAGCTGGAAATCGAATCCGACTTGGAATCTTGCATCCAGATAATAGCCATCATCACCGCTGGATGTCGCGGAGGGCCCGCCGACAGCCTGCGCATCCAATAGCGGGACACCGACGGCTCCATCTGAATTACCAAAGTTTCGGTCCCAAATAGCGCCCCAGCGGATACGGAATTGGCCAAACACGTCGATGTTTGTGGCCGTGCTCTTAACCGTTGCCCCCGGGGCATGCTCGATGAACTCAGCCAGAGCATTAACTTCGGTCTCCAAGAATCCTGGAGCACCCACGGAACCGAGATGGGACTGCAATCGTGCTCGCTCACTGCGCAAACGCAGGGACTCGGATAGCACCACATCGAGCTGCTTGCGTAATTGCTTCACCTCTTGGCCTAACGATGGGACTTCCTGTGCATGCAAATAAGTTGAGCCAACAAGAACTGCCAGAGATAAGATCCATATTCCGCGCATCAAAGAATTCCCCCAGAGCTTCTTGCCCATAGTGGACCAGGAATCGACGCTCAGTGCAATTCAATTCGGGGGATAGCTGAGAGGGTTTCCAAGAAAGAGCGCCAGAGAAAAGGGCCCGTTGGACGAGGATGAGGGAAGCAAAAGAAAAAGAGGCCGCCCATTTCTGGACGACCTCTTCTTTGAGTTCAAAGTCCGTTAAGACTTAGAAGACAACGCGGCTCTGCAAGTAGAAGAGCACGGCGACATCATCATCGCTGCCAGCAAAACCATTACCATTGGTAGGTGCGTTTTGGTCAGCGAAGAAGAAGCCAATACCAGCGCTGAATGTTGTTTCAGCACTGTAGCGGTACTCGGCGAAAAGATCGATTTCGAAACCGATGTCATCGTCACCGACAGTGGTGTCTTCGTCAACAGTTGCCCAAAGAGCAGTCAAGCCGACGGTCCAATCCGTTGCTGGATCGAATGTCAGGCCAAGCTGAACTGTGAGGACGTTATCCATAGGGATGATGTCCATGAGGCCGTAACGAGCGCGGTAACCGGTGTGGTCATCCGATGCTTGTGCATGCCTTTCTGGGAACAAGTTGATGTATCCAACATCGTCACCATCAGCACCCTCAGCGAAGAGGAAGCGGGTGAAGACGCGGAAGTTGTTGTTTGCGTTGAACGTGATGCCCAACTCAACTTCAACAGCGAAAGCGTTCACATCGAAATCGGAACCACCAGCGACGTTGATGTCACCGAACTGGTACACGAAGTTGATGTTGTAGTCCAAGCCTGCTGCCACGTTGAAAGTACCGCCCAAGCGGAGACCAACAGTGTGGTAGTAGAACTCGTCGCCGATAGCAGCAGGGGAATTCGTGTTGGCTGAAGCGTTCAAGCCACCAAGAGGACCATTGCTGAGACCGTTATTGCCGTTCATGTACACCCAGAACAGGTCAAGGACGTGATCCTTGATTGTCTTGAGCGTGAAGTAAAGGGCATACATTTCGTCGTCGTCGAAACCACGGTTGGCACCGCTAGGTGCGTATGGGTGGTTCACGGTGTTGAGGGCTTCTGTACCCACACCCTTGGCGAAGATGAAAGTCAAGTCGAAGTTGTCACTGGACCAAAGCCAAGTGCTGGCGTCATGTGTTTCGCCACTGAAGAAGTCGTTGTTACCAAAGATGAACTCGTTACCGAGAACGATCTCTTGGCGACCAGACTTGTTCGAAAGCTCTTTGCGACCAAAGATGTTGCGGACCAAAATCCAACCTTCGTAAAGGTCAACACGGTCCAGGTTGCTTCCACCAGCTGGTGTGTTGCCATTGTCGAAGAGGCCATTAGCCTGCATCGAGAAATGAGTCGTCACATCTCTGGAGAAATCGAAGTCAAACCCAACGCGAAAACGTGCATCCTGGAAGGATCCATTGTCGTCTTCTTGTTCTGAGGTTGCGTAGTTGCGACCGAAGTCACGGTCAATAGACCAGCCACTACGAATCCGGAATTCACCGGTGATAGTGATTGGGTTGGCAATACTGTTGACAGTAGTGCCTGCGGCGTAATCAAGGCTCTCGGCGAGTGCATTGATGCGCTCTTCAAGAGTGTTGTCCTCGACAACGTCGACACGATTGCGAAGCTCGGCATTTTCCGAGAGAATCTTCTGGTTTTGCGAAATTACGCGACGCAAGTCATTCTTAAGTTGATTGACTTCATCACGCAAATTGTCGTCTTGCTGAGCGGCCGCGAATGGACTCATGATGAATCCGAACGCAAGTAACGCTGCCACAAAGTTCCACTTTCTCATCTGAGAATTACCTCCTCAAAGTAATTAAGACAGAACCACGTATAACCCTTCAGTGGTTCCCATCGCGATCACAGTACATTATGACCGTGGCCAAGCAACAAAGAATGGCCCCAAATCCTTTGTGACAAAGAACTGGCGAATTTCGTCAACCCCTCAGCGAAGGGTTGGCGAGACTCGACAGCGCCTGCCAGAAAGGTGGCGCTTGGGGCTTATAGCGTTGGTTTTGGTGGGGATTCAATCGTTTCCACCGAAGAAATCCGGCTAATTCGTGATTTCCACTTGGCTTAGAGTCGCCGAGAATGAAGCGGCCAGGAGCGCCATTTACATAAACCACTCAGAACAAACACCTTACGAACACACTCTGGGAGCAATCTGTCGGTGTGGAGAGGTTTATCCGCAGGGTTTCAAAACGTCCAAAAACCTACGTTTTTGCCCCATATGGGACAATTTTGTGGGAGTTTTACACAGAATCCGGCAAAAGTTGAGTGATTCTACGAAGGTTGTCTATAGGGGGCAGAAGCTCAGTCGTCCCGCAGATCCACATCCACCCCAGACTCCCGCAAAAATTGTAGAGCTTCTTCAATTTTTTTGTCGTCACCATCTAATTCCAAGGCCACAAATTGCTTGGAATCATTCACAGTTGCGCCAAAAATGCTGAAAACCACTCCAAAACGCCCTGTCAAAGAGCTCAAGATGGGCGCATCTTTCGCCGCTTTTTCGAAACTAAGAAATACCCGTTGCTTGCTCATTTTGTCGATCTCAACTTTCAAGTCACCGCTGTCCATAGTCGGCACCACAAGTGCCTTACAACCCGAATTATCCCGCCTGATGCCAGAATGAGCCCACTCAAAGCAAGAATGACCGGAAGGGAGTCCCACACCTTAGGTGCCAGATAGATTTTTTCGCCGATTCGATATTCACGGTACATAGACTCGACCTTAAACAGATCAAGTGCGAGGAAATCCTGGCTAGCAGTGGACCATGCCGAAGCTCTCAACCCTGAATTGATCATCAAACGAGCGGTTTCAGGATTCCTCGCCTCCCCTACCAATCCCTCGAGCAAGATGGGTGCCATCAGTAAAACCACCCCGCCCACGATGATTTCCAATCCCATGGTATCGAACCGCAGGGCCAATCGACGGCCAACCGCGAAACTCAGGAGGGGAAGCCCTTGGAATCCTTGCCAAATAGCAATCTCAGCAATGCCCAGGCCTTCCAGTTGTCGCCCCCAGACCAGGAATCCTACCACGGTCGATGCCAAAACCGACAAAATCATGGCAAATACGGCGTTTCTATAGGTCTGAGGCTTCGCAAAGAGATGCTCAATCCACAAGAAGGCCAGAGCGATGAAGCCGAGGCTATGGCATAGAAGGATGATAGGAGGTCCCAAAGCTGTGCCTAAGATCCAATGCTGACAGCTCCAAAGAAGAACGCCCAAGGCTGTGATGCCGCCAAGAAAGACGCTCGAACACCGCAACCATTCCGGACGCCCTGCCATAGTCTACCTCAAACTCCTTCATCCCACGGCCGAATCACTGCCAGAAAAGGCTTCCCTCTAGTCTAGTACTCTAGGGCAGCCCAACATTGCTCCAATGCCCGCATGGCATAAAGCGTGCAGAGCAACTCACTTGCCTCTTCCCATCGTGCATTCTTGTCATTGACCCAAAATCCTTCTTCCGACTGCAAAGACAGAAGCTTTTCCGCCAGAGATTCAGCCCAGTTTATCTTCACACCATCAAGCCCAATAATCTCTGCTTGCCCATAGACTCGCAGACATTTGGCCATGCTGAAATAGTAATAGTAGAGCCCCTGATACCGTCCACTTCCATCCTTGCCCGGTTTGAATCCAGGGTGGCCGTCCAAATCAAAGTTCTTGTGGCACCAGGAGGCAACAGCTTTTACCCGAGGATCGTTCTTGCTGAGACCGCAAAATAGGTAGCTTCTCAGCAATGCATAAGACATAGAACCGTAACTATTGAAGGTGCGATGCCCATCAGCATGGACGGTGATTCCCGCCTTTGTTTCACCGGGCAAATAGATGGCTCCTCCATCATTACCCGGACGAACCTCGTTGCCATCGCCATCCTTCCACACCTGATCGTTAGACTCACTCCGATTTTGAGTGCGCTCAAGGAAAGCCGTGGCACGCTTGAAGAAGGGATGGTCTTGGGGCAAACCAGCTTTGCGCACCGCCTCAATGGCAAATTGAGCGTTTGAAAGGTCCGGGCGCATGTCACCGCCATAACCAACACCGCCGTAGAACTTGTCTTCAGGGCGGAAACCGGAATCTTCCCGCGCTTGGAGGCGAACAACGAAATCCCGGGCCTTGCTCACAGCAGCGGCGTAGCGCTGATCGTTCGCTTCGACTAAGGCAGATAGCGATAGGCTGGTGACGTAATTAGCGGAATCCCGTTCAAAAATCGAGCCATCTGGTTTCTGCAGGCTCACTAACCAGTCCAAAATATTGCGAACAATTGGCCCATCGCTCAGATTGTACTTTCTGGGGCTCTGCATATAGACGAGAGCTGCCATGGCAGCAAAGCCAGGATGGCGTGTTCCTTTGACATCCGCTGGGGAATAGCCCACCATACCAGACTTAAGATCGTGGTATTGGGCCAGGACTTTGACCCCCCGATCCAAAGCGTCTTTCATCCGCTTCTTCAGAGGTTTCTTATCGTGGGAGGCACTTTCATTGTGGGCCTTCACTTGGCCTTGCTCCCCGCCACTCACAGAATTTTTCTTCCCATCGCCACAAGAGACGAGAAGCAAGGCAAGAGCCAGGGTACTGATAACGCGGGCGAAAATGGTCATTTTGTGCTCCGCGTAGAATCGAAATCCAGAAACTCAGAGGTGTAAGAGTCGTATGCTATCAACCGAGGCGGTCACCGTCCTGAACGTCTGTTTTCTTTCTTGGTTCGATTTTCTTGGTGGCGGGAGAATCATGGTGACTCCCGGGGCAAGAACCACATGTTGAGCGCTGACGGAATCGTTTGATCCCGAAAATGATCACAGTTGCCCCGCCAATGGCGTAAACCAACCAAACCTGAATCTCCGGGTCGATCATGTTTTCTTCCACCTCCATCCGCCATCGCTGTCTTGCCACCGAAGCAAGATAGAACTAGTAACCTAGGGCGTTGCCGATTTGCCAAACAAGGAAAGACGATCCCCAGGCCAAAGAGGTCATGTAGACCAGCATAAAAAGGGGCCACTTCCAAGTTGCGGTCTCCCGTCTTACCACTGCCAGCGTCGACATACACTGACAAGCCAAGACGAAGAACACCAAGAGGCTCAGACCCGTCAAAGGCCGGTAGAGGGTAGCTTGAGTCTCAGGATCTTTGGCCCGACGAAACCTTTCCTGCAAGAAAGAAACGTCATCCTCTTCTTCGACATTGAGTATCTGGGCCATGGTTGAAACGAGAACCTCTCGCGCTGCAAACGAGGCCACCAAACCAACACCGATTTGCCAGTCAAACCCAAGGGGAGCAATGGCGGGCTCAATGAGATGTCCCAAACGGCCAGCATAACTTCCTTCAAGTTGGGCACCATGGGCTTGCAGTTTGGCCTTATGGATTCGAGCTTCGAGAGCGTCACGACCCGAATCCGAAGTATCAAGCGCTTCCAGCTCGGCACTGAGCACCGTGGCAGTATCGGTAAACGCTTGAGATCGCGGGTTAGATTGGGGAAACGTCTGGAGGAACCAAAGCACAATGGTCAGCCCAAGAATGACGGTCCAGACCTTCTTGAGGAAGAGGCCGGCCCGGTCCGCCACATTGCGCAAGACCACATTCCATCGAGGCATGCGGTAAGGAGGCAACTCCATGATCAATGTTGGAGTTTCCCCAGGGACCAAGGTCTTGCGGAACAGAAACGCCATTAACGCCGCCATGATAATGCCCAAAAGGTACATACAGATCATGACAACGGCGGCGGTGGAGACAAATCCGAAAAGCGTGCCATCGCTGAAGAAGGCACCGATAACCAAGGTATAGACCGGCAAACGGGCACTGCAACTCATCAAAGGCGCCACCAAGATAGTCACCAGTCGTGCAGCGGGACTCTCAATCGTTCTTGCACTCATGATGCCAGGGACAGCACATGCAAACGAGCTCATCATGGGCACAAAACTGCGCCCATGAAGACCAACACGGCGCATGAGGTGGTCCATCAAAAAGGCAGCCCGAGCCATGTAGCCCGAGTCTTCTAGGATCCCGATAGCAAGGAAAAGCACGGAGATCTGTGGCAAGAAAATCACCACGTTGAGCACCCCAGCCAACATGCCGTTCACCACAAGGTCAGAAAGCAGTCCTTCTCCAATAAGGCCACCAACTCCATTTGAGAAGGCGTTGAATCCCAGCTCCAGCAAGTCTGTGGGAACCCCAGCCCAAGTAAAAATTGCTTGGAAGACTAATCCCATCAGAAGCAGAAATGCCAGGGGCCCAAAAATCGGATGAAGCAAGAAACGATCGGCACGGTCAGAGGGTGTCAGCAGTTTTTTTTCAGACTGCTGGGG
>WFTN01000133.1 GCA_015485455.1 Planctomycetota bacterium
GGGAGAAGATGATTTTCTGGTTGATCATGGTCGTCATGCTGCTCATCGTGATCGATCACTTTGGCGGTCAGGAGATTGCAAGTTCTGAAGCGCAGACAACCAAGAAAACTGACGTGTCCGGCGATGAAGATGATTGGGATGCGGTTGGCAATCACTTGGTTCAGCATTTAGAATGGACAACCTGGGTTGATACATTTATTTGCCTTGTTTTGCTCTGGGACTTTCTCGTTCGTTTGGTCTTGAGTCCAGCGCGGCTCAAGTACTTCAAACGTCATTTTATCACGGAGTTCTTGCCATCCCTCCCTTTCGGGCTCTTGCAAGGAATCATGGCCGTGGACAATTTGCGCTTTGTGCGCACCGCGCGATTGGTGCGGGTGGCTCGATTCTTACGTGTCTTGCGTCCTTTGATTCGCGTGTCCAGGCTTTTTCTCTTCTTGGCCCGTGCTGCCGATCGTCTGGTTGAAAGAAACTCCTGGTTCCTCAATCAAAACATCGTTTTCTCCACGGAGTCCGAGCAGTCCGAGGCGGCTCCTACTTTGCTGAGTCGAGCTCGAAATATTGACTCTTGGATTTCCCAGAAGACTTCAGCGGTCATGAGTCATCTCAAGGTGGGGGCTCAGGTCGAAGGGGCCGAGTGGCGCATGGGGCTGATCGAAGCAGAATTCGCTTTTCATGATGGGGGTGTGAGAGCCGCCAGTGTCAAGCGTCGCCATAGTGATGACTTGGTTAAGGACTTAGACGTTGATGTGGTGGTCGAGAGTTTGCGGGGTTTGGATGATAATCAAGTCGCTGAAATTGTTGGCGTCGATATTGCTCGCCAGCTCACCGCTTCTTTGAGTTTCTTCCGCTTGCCAGTTTTGAGGCGATTTGCCTTTGCCCGATTCTTGGTCGGGCCCACTGGAGCCCCTGATCCTCTTTGGACCACAGCTCGTCTCGGACGGTTGGCCGGCGACCTTTTGGCCCTCGTCGCCCGGTTGATTCATTGGTTCTCCGATCTCTATGGCACAATCACGGGGGCCCAGTTCTTGGACCGTGTTGGTATGCAACTGGTGAAGGCGACGATTCGTCCAGCAAAGCGCTTGGTGATGTTTGTTGTCGCGATTTTCTTTATTCTGGGGTTGGTCTGGCTGACTCAAGTCCCAGAACTGATGTCGAGTGCCGATTCACTTTATGGCCTGCTGATTGGGCCTGTCTCTATTCTTGGACTTGTCTGTTTCATCCCCTTGGGTTTCGGAATTTGGTTGCGACGCATCGCTGGACAAGCCGTAGACTTCTTCGACCGGGTCTCGGAAGCTCAGTTCTTTGCCCTCACCGAAATCGTTAAGGAAAAGAACACAGTACGGGATGTGGGTTTCTTGGTGGATCGAGTCTTGCTTCCAGAGCATATGCTCTTGGCGGATGACGAATCGGAATCAGCTCAAAATGAAGCCCGAAGGCTCTTGACCTCCGCTTGTCTGAAAGATGGTCAGTTTGACCCTGAAGAAGTGCCACTTCCCTGGTCCATGTGTGACGCCATGATGCTCTACTATCGTGACTTCATCGATGGCGCCTACTTTCACAAAAATGACACCAAGATCGCTAACATCTTGGTGGGCAACCTGACCTTGGAGAATATTCGCCGCAATCGTCTTAACTTTGATGCGAAAAGCATGAGACGGTTGGAGGCCCTTGATATTGGCCGCAATAAAGGTGGTTTCATTGGGCCGCGCGTTTGGTTCAACTTCATCACTCATAGCGTGGCCCAGCATACGGCTCGCTTGCTCATTGAGTACAATCAAAATTGTATCCCTGTGGCTGAGTACCCCGCAGCCCATGCCGAAGATCGGCGCATTTTTGATGCTTGGTTGGCTCGTCGCCAGAGAATTTCAAAGGCACGCCAGCGCAACGAACTCTTGACTGCTGATGAAGTCAAGAGCGTGGATAGCGGCGGCGGAACTCTGATCTACCGGACAACAGAGTTCAATGCCCTTAACTTCCTGACTAAAGAAGAAAATCGTGATCAAGCGGTTCGCGAACGGTTTGGCGATCAGGTCGCAGACCTACTCGACGAAGACCGCGTCAATTTGATTCGCGACATCTTCGGTACTTTTCCTATGCATGAACTGCCTAAGGAAAAGCGCACGTTTAACCCCTACCGATTCTATCGCCGTTATCTGGCTCGCGGGCGTGTCTTCGTTTTTCCGTTGATTTCTGTTTGGCTGGTGATGAAGGGGGTGCGTTTCTTTGTTCGTCGAGTCATCGCCATTGTGAAGGATGTTCTCAAACCGAATGATAGGCCGATCAAGGTGAGTGCCGGGCGTTCTGGTTTTGAGGTTGCAAAGCGAAAGATCTATCGGATGCGACGGCCTGTGGTGATGGAAGCGCTTCGTATTCGGGCGCTTTTCGATTTGGAATACCTGGGAATTTCGATTCCAGGGACAGAGAGGGAAACGGTTCGTCCCCAGGATTACTTGGTGGAAGACCTACGTTTGCTTGACGCATCTGAACGGGATTGGGAGGAATTCCGAGAGATTAAGACGGAACGTGAACAACAGATACGACTTCTTGTTCGCTTTTTACGCGATCGCAGCAAAGCTGGTTCTGACTTGCTTGCGGATGTCGCCAAAAAGAACCCCAGCCGTATTGGCAAGGAAGCTCAAACCTTGCGGGTTATTGCTACGGCCTTTGTTTGCAATTACGGCGATTCATTCGCCGTTCTGAATGCCCTCGATGTTCTTGCTGATCTCTTGGATCGTCTTCCGAAAGAAAAGAAGAAGCGCCGTTGGGCGAAAGCAGCTAAGACATTGGTCAAGGTAAGGGCCTGCTGGAGTGCTATTGCCCCGCAAGATTGTGGGGAATCGATGCAGGAGATTTTCGCCATCGCTTTAGATGGAGAGCATCGTTCGCTGCGGCATCATCTACGCTTATTGAGCCAGATTATTGCCCAAGGAAATGATCCGATGGAATACGTCCACGATGCTTTGGCTGGCGCAGGAGAAAGACCATCCAGTTGGTGCGAGCAAACGATAGCTGTTCGCACCGTTCAAAGCTTGGGTATGCTAGACCTGCAGGGGTATGAAGCCATTATTCGAGAATTGGGCGGCTACGAACAGGCAGCAGAGAAGTTTTCTCACGGGAACAATGGGCGCCGTTTGTAGGAGCTGGCTTCACGTCCAAGTTTTGGGGACTGGCAAGTGTCAGCGGGTGCTGACAACTTTCTGGAGAGCCGATTCTAAGCGGGAGATGTTCTTAGCCAGGGCGAAGGGGTCGATGGGCATGGCAAACACACTGAAGATGCTGTGCTCTAGCTTGAATCGATTGAAGCGGTCCTTGAGGGATCTGTCGACCAACCCCAAGATCTCAATTTTTTTGTCGATGTCTCGGATCTTGTCCACCAAGCCTCCCCCTGTATCGTCGCCCTTGTTGAGCTCTAAGACCAGAGCATCGTAGTCCCCAGTGGCGACCATTTCACAGGCCCGATGGGGGGGGATGCGATAGGAAGTCATATCTGGAAACTGCTTGAACGCCGTGGCGACAACGTCGCTCAAGATAGGATCGTGCAGTGAGATGAGAACGCGAATCATAGTGCTACTTGCCTCCAAGCTTTCATTTGGTTCTTATCGGCTGGGAGCACCCTTATTGTGAAGTCGTCGATCTTAACTCATGGAATAGATGAAGCGGGCTATGGGCCTCTTCTGGGGCCTTTGGTTCTGGGGCGGGCTGATTTTGACGTGGAGCCAGGGGCATTGCGCCTACCCATTCGGCCAGCCAAACTCGTCCAAATCGGTGATTCAAAACAGCTTTTGGCCCGAAAAGATGGTTTTGCTCGGCTGGAAGCTGGGGTCTTGGGAATTTATGCTTCGATCTACGGGGCTCCTCCCCCCACGATCGCCGATTGGCTTAGTTTGGACAAAGCTTGGGAAGCCACAGCCAAGAAAGCTCCTCTTCCCTGGTATCGCGACTTGGACACGGCTTTGCCCTTGGTGGCTGAACCGGATGATGTGACCTTGGCTTGGGAGGAGGTCGAGAAAAATCTGGTTCTCCGGGGGGGCGTCATTACAGGTTTGGGTCTTCGGGTTACCGACGAAGTGACCCTCAATCGGATCTGGCGGGTTTCGGAGAACAAGCACGATTCTCTGTTTACGCAAGTAGCGGAGCTCATGGAGGAGGTCCTATCTCCAGCGGAGAATCGGATTATTCAAGTGGATAAATTGGGGGGGCGTAGTCACTATGAGTCTAAGCTGGTAGGTGCCTTTCCTTTTGTGCCCATTGAAATCCTTGAAGAATCCCGGTCGGACAGCCGCTATCGCATGGAACCGGATAGCGGGCCATTTGAAGTTTCTTTTCACGTGAAGGGTGATGATCGCTTTCCAGCTATAGGGCTGGCATCCATGATTGCTAAATATACGCGAGAAGTGTTCATGGCCATTTTTAATGATTATTGGCAGCAACGAGCCCCAGGGATTGCTCCTACCGCCGGGTACTATCAAGACGGCATGCGTTTCGTCGCTGAATTATCGCGAAAGCGGGTTTTTAAGTCCGGTGAGAAGGCTCTCTTGATGCGCGAGCGTTGAGGAAGGCTATTCTCTGCATTCTCCTTGAGTCTTGGCTGGCCATGCTCCAGTAGATATGGCGATTTGTTGCCCAAGGATAGCTTCCGTATAATCTCATTGTCGCCGTTGAGCCCCATGTGACCAGATTTTTGCCCCTGGGTTTTTATGAATCCTGTTACTTGGCATGTCACCAGTCCTGATGAGTTCTTATGAAATTCTCTACAGTAATCTTCGATATGGATGGTGTCTTGATTGACTCTGAGCCCATTCATTTGGACGCGGCCAATGAAGTCTTGGGGGGAGAAGGCGCTCATCTCACTGAGGAAGAAAACGCGGTCTATCTTGGTTGCAACGAGCAACGCTATTGGACGGCCTTGGCTGAGCGCTTCGATCTTTCCCATGAAGTAGCCCACTACATTGATTTTCGTCATCAGGTTTTGGTGCGGATGTTGAAGGATAAACTCCCAATTTCTCCGGGTGTTGTTGACCTCTTGCGACGGCTGAAATCTGGGGGCTGGAAGCTTGCTTTAGCTTCGAGTTCTGAACGCGGATTGATCGACTATGTGGTCGATAAGGGGGGCATGGCTGGGATTTTCGATGTCATTGCTTCGGGTGATGAGGTGGCGAACTCGAAACCTGACCCTGAAATCTTCTTGCTTGCAGCTCAGCGATTGAATTCTGAGCCTGAAGCATGTGTGGTGTTTGAAGATTCTGCTCATGGTATTCAAGCGGCGATCGGAGCTCAGATGAGATGCATACGTGTTGAAACTAAGTCGACTCAGGGATTGAAGTTTCCCGACGTCTTTGCCTCCATTTCGTCTTTCGTTGATTTAGATGTGGACGCTCTTCTCAATCTTGAAAGGAAGAACTCGTGAAAGTCGCGATCTTAGGAGGTGGCATCACAGGGGTAACTCTGGCGGACATGCTGCAAAATAAGGGTGTAGATTATCACCTCTTCGAAGCACAAGAGCGGTTGGGCGGTCTGTGTCAATCTGAGACTGTTGACGGCTTTGTTGCTGACCAAGCCGGTGGACATATCATCTTTTCGAAGAACAAAGATGTGCTTCAATACATCTTGGACTCCGTTGAAGAGTTAGGGACTCACGAAAGTGTTCGCAAGAGTGCCATCTATTACCGTGGCAATTTCGTCCGCTATCCCTATGAAAACGGCTTGGGTGACCTACCGAAAGAGGATAACTTCGAGTGTCTTTCGACTTACATTGAAGCTGATTTTGCCAGGCGACAAGGTGCGGCGGAACCCCAGAACTTTCGCGACTGGTGTGCTTGGCGCTTCGGAACAGGCATCAGTCGTACCTTCATGTATCCCTACAACGAAAAGATCTGGAAGACGGATCTTGAAGACATGAGTATTCGCTGGGTGAGTGGCCGCATTCCTGATGCTCCCGTGAACGATGTCATTCGTGCTTCGATTGGTATCGAGACAGAAGGTTACAAGCATCAGAGTGTCTTTTGGTATCCACTGACCGGTGGTTTCGAATCGATCGTCAAGGGGATTGCCAAACGTTTGGACCAAGATCGCCTCCATGTTGCGACTCCAATCGAGTCGGTGGTGGAGAAGGATGGTTCTTATCTCGTCAATGGCGAGCCCTATGACAAGGTGATTTCAACGATTCCGCTGCAATGCTTGGCTTTAACTTTGGGTACTTTGCCTGAAGATGTTCAAGCTGCTTTTGATGGACTCACCTATACTTCGGTGATGAGCATTTTGGTGGCTTTGGATCAAAAGCCTGACTCGGATCGCTCTTGGATCTACTTCCCACATCCTGAGAACGGACCTTTTAACCGGGTGACCCATATTTCCAACTACAGCCCCTGCAATGCTCCTGAAGGTAAGAGCGCCTTGATGGCTGAAGTGACCTATAAGGGTGACATAGACGGACCTAGCTGTGAGCAGGAAGTCGTCGACGGTCTGGTGCGTTGCGGTTTTGCTGAGAAGGACAAAGTACTTTTCACACGTTCCTGGAAGAATCGCTACGCCTACATCGTTTACGGCCATGACTTAGAAAAGAACTTGGCCGTGGTCCGGGACTACTTGGCCAAGAAGGGCATCGATCTCTTGGGACGGTTTGGCGACTACAATTACTTCAATTCTGATCAATGCATCGAGTCGGTGATGAAGTACGTCGAGTCTTGGCCTTCTTA
>WFTN01000134.1 GCA_015485455.1 Planctomycetota bacterium
GCACCGCATTTGGACTTTTTTCTTCAGCAAATTGCAGGCCTCGATGGGGATTCAAAGAAGCGTTCAACTACATGGGCAGCAACTGCCTTTGCGCGCAGTTCCCAGCCTTAACCCCAGCGATTTATGGGCACGAGAGGTTTACATCCATGGCCGCTCCAGCCTCTGGTGTCATTGGGGTTCCGAGCGTATGCCCCATCCCCGTGGGAGGGACTGGAGTGACCTACTCAACCCAAAATTACCCGGTCGCCGAGGTTGCATCCAGTGCTGCCCCTTTCGGATTCTTCAGTATGTATTTGGGTCGTTGGCAAGACACAACAGACAAATGGATTCACAACGTACGCGTGTTTGCGACTGGCGGTCATTTCGACATGCAAGACGCTTACAACCTCGCTGACCCGACGCTCCAATTGGTCTACGGCATCACAACGAATCACGACCTCCAAAACGCCGTCGAAACGCCCGTCGACTTTTCCCAACCCACTGTGCCTTTGAGCATTCTCCAAGATTATGGCAACCAAATCGTGCATCGCAGTCATCCAACAGCCGTTACGATTATCCCCAAGATTGGGATCCAAGTCATGACCACAATGATCTTCACGGCAAGCAAATAGGAGTACACCATGAACAAACTATCAAACTGGCTTATAGCCATAGTCCTCGGGACACCACTGAGCCTCATCGCCCAAACGACATTCAATGTTCCCAGTGCCGCTTTTGCCACCATTCAATCTGCCGTCGACGCTTCAGTGGATGGAGATACGATTATCGTGGCTGCGGGCACTTATTTTGAAAACCTCCTCATCGGAACCAAGGCTATTACTATCCAAGGCGCAGGCATTGGCCAAAGCCGAATTGACGGCGGAGGGGTGGGCTCCGTTTTGAGCATCGGTGAAACCCAAGGTTTTGTCTTGGATGGTTTCACTATCGAAAATGGCTATGGAACCAACTGGGACGCATCAGGCTTTCTTGCTCCAGGGTGGCCCTTAGGGGGCGGGATTCAGGCTTTGGCCGGGACATCCACGCCACCATCCAACGCTGTCATTTTAGTAAGAAACTGTCACTTTGATGCCAACGTCGCTTCCAGCGGCGGAGCCATCTTTGCGCTTAACGCCGTAAGCCTAACGGTCGAAGACTGCCTGTTCACCAATAACACCACGGTCGGAACGCCTAGTGGGGGCCCAGGGCGGGTTCCCGCGATTCATGTAGAGCAGAATAGTTTCCTGACGATCCGCAGAAGCGAAATCGCAAACAACACCTCTGACTTCTTGACCAAGGGCGGAACGATCACAATCAATGGTGCTGGAATCATTGCTGAAGATACTTCAATCCACCACAACACCTGTTGGGCAATTCTCGTCCATGGCTTCTGCGACCTCAATCGTGTGCAACTTCACCACAACGACATTGGTGGAGTTGTTCTGACCAGCAACGGCCCCCAACAAAGGCATTTCATCCGTAACTCAGTGATCCACTCCAATGGCGGCCCCAATGCTGAGGCTGGAATCTTAACCCACGGCAACACCACCATCGAAGGATGTACCATCGCCAAGAATGTAGGAGCCACCACCCTCAACAGCCTGAACAACTCAATGGCAATGACGGGTGGGGGGGTCGTAGGCCGCGGCCAATTCGTAGCCGGAGTCGCCAACGTCATCATCAAGAACTCCATCGTTTATGGTAACTCTCCGGCAGACACCGTTCGTTTCCTCCGTTTGCCAGGGCTCCCGCAAACCATCCCACCCATCGGCTTGGTCCTCATGAGCATTGACAATTCCTGTACCAGCCCTAGCCAGGCAAGTTTTTTGGGAACAGGTAACATCAATGCCAGTCCTATGTTTTTGGACTCGATGAACGGTGACTTTCGTTTAGACCCGCTTTCTCCCTGTGTCGATGCGGGAGATCAATCATCTGTTGATATTGATCTCATCGACTTCTTGGGAAACCCGAGAGTCATCTCAACTGAGACTGACATGGGGGCTATTGAAAACACCCATCCAAGCTTGGGAATGGCCTTAGACAGCAACGTGGGGACAGGTTTGGGCGGGCCCTATGATCTGCTAAAGATCAACGGCAGTACGGGTGATGGGGCAAGGCGGGTCACTGTCCCCTTGGGCACATCCTCGACCATGACCTTGGATCAACCGCCCACCAACCCATTCGCCGCAGACTTCCTGATCTTCGGCATCTTCGGACAACCATCCATCTTTGACACCTACGTCTTGCCAGGCACCATGGGGGACATGGCGTTCACACCCTGCCCGGCTGCTCCGTTGTTGTCATCCGTTTCTTTCATCTATGCCGGAAGCTTTCCCTTTGGAACTTGCGGTCCTCTCATCCCAACAAGCCTAACACCTTGGTTCTCCGGCCCTGGCCCTGCCATCTTCTTTCCTCTCACGGCCACCTTCCAAGGGGTTGTGGAAGAAACCATCGGAGACTTCAAAGTCACCAACGGCATCATTTGGGAAGTCAAGTAGGGCAAGAAACGTTGGATTTTGAGAGTCCTGCACTCCAGCAGGACTCTCTCACATGGCGGTCTCTGTCTTACCTTCGCCAAGAGATCGCTTTCCTGTGAGGAGACGAGCCACGTCTTCAAAGACACAATAGGTCGCCGGCAAGATGAGCAAAGTCAAAGCGGTGGCGAAAAAAAGTCCGTAGACAATGGAAACAGCCATGGGGATGAGAAACTGAGCTTGAAAACTCTTCTCTAACATCAGCGGACTCAAACCAGCGATGGTCGTGATGCTCGTGAGGATGATGGCACGAAGACGGCTGCGGCCTCCGTGCACAACAGCTTCAAAAGCCGAGACACCGCGCAAACGCTCACGGTTAATGAAATCGACCAAGATGAGAGAATCATTGACGACAATGCCCGTCAGAGCCACCCCGCCAATCATCGAAAGGATCGTGAAGGGATAGCCAGTAATCCAATGCCCCACCACAGCGCCAACAAAGGCGTAGGGAATGGCAAGCATCACGATAAGAGGTTGACCATAAGATCTGAATAGAATGGCGATGATCACATAGATCAAGAATAAAGCCACGATGAATCCGATCTTGAGGGAGCCCAAAGACTCAGCCGTTTGTTTCTTGTTGCCTTCAAAGGCCAAGCTCACCCCAGGAAACATACTGCTGATGTTGGCAAAGTCCTTCTCTAAGCCCGCGTTGATCTTGGTTGTGTCCCCACCTTTTTCCGTGTCAACTTGGGCCTTCACCGTGAAAGCGCGTTTTCCGTCAACACGGGCCAAAGTGGCATAACCTCGAGACGTCTTCATGTGGGCGACTTCTTGCAATGGCACCCGACCGCCTTGAGGGGTTTCGATTCGGATGGCCGCCAAGTCACCGATGGACCTGCGAGAATCTTCAGGCAACAAAACTCTTACCTTGACCTCTTCGTTTTCCCCTTGAAGCTCTTGGATTTCGAAGCCAAAAAGAGCATGGCGAATTTGGAGAGCGATATCTTGAGTCGTGAGCCCCAGCTCTCGGGCATCATCCCGTAGAGTGAGTTGGACCTCCAACTTCCCCAGGTTCAGGTCATCTTCAAGTTCTTCCACACCGGCATAGCTACTTACCACTGTTTCGATGTGGTCGATGGCCCGCCGCAGTTGAACCAGATTGTCGCCGCGGACCTGAATTTGAATATCCGACCCCTGAATACCGCCGCTTTTGGCCTCAAACGTGATCTTTTTGGCCCCGGCGATCCCGGCAACAGCCTCACGCCAATCAGCCAAAATAGAGGGAGAGGCTCGAAGCCCCATGTTTTCGCGATTCTCTGCGGAGATAAGCTCAATGGAGACTTGGCCCACAGTAGCTGGGTCAGCATTGGCCTGCCGACCACGATCAGAAAAAGTCACCCCTACAACACTGAACGTCTTGTCCACTTCTGGTGTATTCAAACAAACACGCTCAATTTGATCTAAGACCTCTAATGTCCTTTGTTCAGAGGTGCCAGCCACCATTTCAACTTGAACAAAAACAGTTTCCGCATCTGTATTCTGAATAAACACGAAGGGGATGACTCCTCCGACAACCAGTCCCACAATAAGCAAACTGACAGAAGCCGTTCCGGCCAGAAAAACGTAACGCCAGTGAAGAACAAACCGAAGCAAGCGCTCATAGAGATCGGGCATCTTGCCTTCAAAGAGCCAAGCCCGCATGGATGTTACCTTGGCAGAGAAAGCTTCGAAACGCTTTTTCTCCGGCTTACGGCGATGGGCCAAGTGCGCTGGCAGAATAATAAACGCTTCGACCAAAGAGACAGCCAAGGCCGAGATCACCACAATGGGAAGTTGTTTGAGAAAGGTTCCGATGGTGCCATCGATGTAGGCCAAAGGTAAGAATGCCACCATGGTGGTTAGCACCGCAGAGGTGACCGGAATGGCAACTTCATTCACACCCTCAATGGCTGCCTGGTGAGAAGGCATACCATTGCGAATCTTTGTGAAAACATTCTCACCGATGACGATAGCGTCATCCACGATCATCCCTAAGACTACAATCAAGGCGAAAAGCGAGATGAGGTTGATACTTCCCCCCATCAAGTGCATCAAAATAAACGTCCCGAGGAAGGAAATGGGCAATCCTAAAGCAACCCAGAAGGCGACCCTTAGTTCAAGGAACAAGGCCAGAGCAATAGCTACCAAGATCAATCCGGTCTTGGCGTTGCGGATCATCAGGTCAAGACGTTCTGAGATCAAACGAGTCAAGTCACTCATGGGGGTCAATGTGAGCGCCCCCGACAATCTCGTTGGATGCTCCTGAACATAATTCTTCACCGCATCAGCGATGGCAATAGCATCCTCTTCTGGTGTCTTGGTGATAGTAATCATCACCGCTGGTTTGCCAGCAAAACGTGCTTGCTCAACTTTGTCTTCGAAGGCGTCACGAGCGCGGGAAATATCCCGCAAACGAATGACACTGCCGTCTGGAAGACTCTTGATCACATGATCTTCCCACGCCAGAGCGTGAGAGCGCTCGCCCAAGGTCCTCACGCCGACATTTCCCTGGGAACTCTTGAGTTGCCCCCCAGGTGCGTCCTGATTGAGAGCCTGCAAGACACGGCCGACCTCATCGAAAGTAAGACCAAACTCCTCTAACTTCTCGGGCAAGATCTCAGCCTGAATCTCTGGGGCTCGAACGCCCACCAGATTCGCACGACTAATTTCAGGGAGGTCAAGCAATTCGTCTCGAAGGTCCCGAGCAGCTTCTCGTAACTGAGTTTCGCTCACATCCCCGTGAACCACCACAGAGATAACGGGAAAGAAGGGCCTCACTTGGCTGAGCTCTGGCTCTTCAGCATCGCTTGGCAACTTGGCAGCCACCTTGTCGAGTTCTGCACGAATATCGCTTAAGACCTCCGCCCGATCGACGCCGTCTTCCAGCTCAATGGTTGTCGTCGTCAGGCCCTCGAAAATCCGTGTCCGGATTTCTTCCACACCTTCAACATCTTCCACTTCTCTTTCCAAACGACGAGCAATACTCTTTTCGACAACTTCAGGAGATGCTCCGGGATAAACCACAGAGACAGCGACCAATTCTGGATCGGACGTTGGGAAGAGTTCCCGGACCAAGGTCACGGCATAATAAGAACCGGCAAGGATAATGCCCCACATGAGCAAGTTAACTGCCACGGGGTTATTGACGGAGAACTTAGGAAGATTCACTTGCTCGTCCTCGATGGTTCAGACTTCTGAACTTCCACCAGCGAACCAGCAGCAACTTGCTCCAGATTGTCGAGAATCACTTCTCGCCCCTTTGCCTCCGGGTCTCGACTGAGAATGACATCGGGGAGAAGGTGGGCGATTTTGACTCTAAGTTCTTCGACCTTCACACTTTTCTCCCCGTGTCCTGGGGCTAGGGCCAAAACTCCACCATCGAGAAATGAAGTCCTGGGCAACACGAGAACGTCCTTGCGAATCGGCCCCTTGATCTTGGCGATCAAGAACGCACCCAAAGGCGGTGCCGGGGAGTCCTCTGTTTCTTCAATCACGATGAAAACATGGTAGGTACGATCTTCCACTTGGAGTGCCGGGGAGACCCGTGTCACTTGGGCCTGCCAGGAACAACCTGGACGATTCGTTCTGGTCAAATTGACTTCAGCCCCAACCTTCACATCGCCAAAGCTCGATGCTGGTAGAGCAATGGGGACTTCCACGCGATGCGGATCGACTATTCGAAACAATTCTGTGCCAGCGGCAATTCGAATGCCCGGTTGGACACTCTTGCTTTCGATGACGCCGGTGAAAGGAGCCTTGAGAACGCAACGATCCATGTCTCTTTGTGCTCGGCTAATATCGAGATGCGTCGATTTCATGATCGACTCGAGGCGCTTGGCATTGATCCGGGCCAGGCGCAGATTGTTTTCGATTCGCAAAGTCGACAGTTCAACAGTTGTTGTGGCCCGACGTTGGCGGTCAACTTCATCCACAGAAGTGACGTTGTTTTCAAACATCTGAATGCGCCGAGCCAATTCGTCGGATGAAAGTTTGAATTCGCGCTTGGAAACTCTCTGCTGGTCTTCCAAGCTCTTGATCTCGGCATTCTGGCGACTGAGCTCGATGGTGTTTTGCTCAAGGGAAGCCAGATGGCGCCCCTTCGCTTCTTGGTAATCCGCATCGCCAATCTGTACTAAGACCGTCCCCTTTTCGACATGGGCGCCGATCTCCAATTGGGGACTGACATTCTGGACAACCCCTTGAACCTCGGCAGAAACCACGGTTTGCAACATGGCCCGCACACGGCCATAGCCCGACAGAGTTTCCTGGTAATCTTGTGGAACAAGCCTAAGGACATGCACTTGAGTCAAAGGAGGCGACAGATCGCCCTTCTCTGCGGGAGTCGACAACGCCTTGAGTCGCTTGAATCCTAAGATCCCTACCAGCAAGAGAACGATCACAAGGATGACCGATTTCAGGGCCCTTACCCAAGTTGAAGAATGAGTTTTCATACGACTAATCCTTGGACTGGACTCAATACTGATAAATCCTGGAGTTAGCGAGTCTCCATTGCTTTCTGCATGAGCTTAAGTCGCTCATCGTATGCTCTTGACAATGCACGACGGCGAAGCATTCCCAGCAATTTGTGCTTATCATCTGGATCAACCACAGGAAGCTCATCGATATTCTTCAGGTTGAATCTTTGAAGAGCGACATGCAAATCGTCTTTGGGCGTGATTGAAATCACACTTGTGGTCATGAAGTCTGCAGCCACAGCAAGCTCATGGAGAGTATCGTCATAGGTAAAGGAACGAATATCATGAGCTGAGAAAATGCCGACGAAGCGCCCGTCGTTGTCGAGTACCGGAAAATAGTCTGCGTGGGTATCTCCCACCAAATGGACGATATCCTTAAGAGGCGTGCCAATTCTCACATTCTGAAAAGCCCGGTCTTCCATAACATCGGCAACGACAATGTCTTGCAAAAGAGGAACCATGAATTCGCCTTTGTGGGCTGGAGAATGGGCCCGATTCAGCACTTGCTTGCGGTAAAGTGTCCAAGGAGTACAAATGACAAAAGTGATGGCGCAAACCCACATGGCAGGCATGAGTAGTTCATAGGAACCGGTCATTTCACTTACCATGATAATCGTCGAGATGGGGGTACGTGCTGAACCAGCAAAGAAACCACACATGCCCACCACCACAAAGCTGGCGGGGTGTTCGATGAGACCCATTTGCTGGAAGATAAGACCGACGGCACCGCCGATCCCGCCACCAACCACCATAGCTGGACCAAAAACACCACCACTGCCCCCCGAGGAAATCGTGAGTGCTGTGGTCAGAATCTTGAAGACAGCTACGAGAATCAAGATCTGAATTCCCGCCCAACCCACAAGGGAGCCATC
Organism: Planctomycetota bacterium; assembly: GCA_015485455.1. Lineage (GTDB taxonomy): Bacteria > Planctomycetota > DRQF01 > S139-23. The sequence goes on from WFTN01000134.1 coordinate 7,840, forward strand.
CAATGCCTGCTGCAAGATGCCATAGCCAAAAGCCAGAACCGACAGGCTATTTTCATCGCCGGTGGCTTTCCACAATCCTAAGGCCACTAACCCAGTGAGTAGCCCCCCCAAAGCTGGAGCAAGGGCTTTTGGACCTTTCATCCGATCGAACAAACTCTCGGTCCCATAGAAAACTTTGATATTGAGCCAGATAACGGGCACCAAGATCAAGGCCAGAACCGTGTAGGGTCCTAGGTCCATGAGGTTGTTGAATGTTAAGTTGGAAGGCACCAAGAACAGGTGAGTGAAACTTCCGAACCAGCCACAGAGAACACAGTAAGCCACAGCCGAAGAGAGGAAGGAGGGAAGAAGGACGTCCGACTCGAACTCTGCTTCACGGTACATAACTTCGCTAGCAAAAAGTGCTCCAGCGAGGGGGGCACGAAAAATGGCTCCGACCCCAGCTCCCATCCCCGCCGCCAAAAGGATGCGTCGTTGACGATCATCGAGATGAAGTTGGGTCGCCAAGAAGGAACCGAAACCCGCCCCGATTTGAGCGATGGGGCCTTCCCGACCACCGCTGCCCCCTGTACCCAGTGAAATCGCCGTGGTGATCGATTTAAGCAGAGGCACGCGATAGCGAATGCGCCCCCCATGGTGGTGGTAGGCCTCAATAGCTGCATCTGTTCCGTGGCCCTTGGCTTCTGGGGCATAGCGAAAACAGAGGAAACCACTGAGGAGCCCGCCGATGGCAGGGGCAAAGACAATCCCCAACATGACAACTTCCGCTGGACCATGAGAGGGAAAAAGATGCGATTCGCCACTGGGACCAGAGGGGGAATAGCCACAAAGACCTTCCATGATCAAGTGGAAAGCCCCCTGGCTAAGATACTCGAAAGCCACAGCACCGGAGCCAGCAACGAAGCCAACAACGAGGGCCAGTCCGGCCATAGCGCCAGCCCCTTTCCATACGGAGCGCTTGGAACCTGGGTGACTGGACATGATTTGGAGGAACTCTCTGGGCGTGGGCGAAAAAAAAGGCGAAGACTACTCGGGGGCGTCTTCCCCAGGAAGTGGAGTTCCGAATCGGCCGCGCATGTCTTCGACCATGGCGTCCACATCAGCCTGGACCCCAGTCACTTTGATAATGCTGGCGTCCTCAAAAATCTGAAACTTGTCACTGCGCTCAGTCGCCCATTGGCGGCAGGCGTCAACAACCTCTTTGCGGCACTCATCTGAGTATTTCTTGAAGCTCTTGGTGTGCTTCACAACGGGGGCATCTGACATGGAATTCTCCTTGAGAAGATTTATAGCCCTCAGTCCTCAGATCGACAAGCATTGATAAGACAAAGGCGTCTAAAATAGCCCAAAGGGTGTCAAACCCGCCATTAGTCCCAAAATGGATTCCGCGGATCATCCCCCAGATCGTCCGCATCTTTGGCTTCTTCAATCTTTTTCTGCATATCGCCAAAAAGCTCATCAAGCCGTTTTTCGCTGTCTTCCACTGACTTCTTGGCAATGTCAAAGAGGTCGTTTCGCTGCTGTTGCTTGGACTTCACCCTCTCAAAGACCTCATCGAACATCTCAGCCTTGTCTTTTTCGGGATTTTCTAAGTCAACTTTGTGCTTGTGAGAAATGACCTTTTGCCTTGAAACATCGATTTCAAGGGATCCTCCGCACTCTGGGCATTCAACTGTGATAATTGATCTCATAGCCTATTCTACACCACTTCGGAGCCAGATCAGCCCCCAAATTGTCTTCAGGCTCAGCTTTCCCCTGCCAGAATTGGCGACATGGGTTAGAACGTGGAAGAATTGACGCTCCGCCCCGTCTTTGTCCTTTTTGAGACAACCATGAAACAACAGCCCTCAAGCTATCTCCCGTATTTCCTCGTTGTCCTGGGGGCGGTCTTTGTATTGCCCTTGGCTATGGTCTTCTCCCAGGCCTTTGGCATGAACCAAGTGGGGTCGACGGCCGTGATGGTTTTGAGCCTCGTGGTGCTCATGTGGGTCTGCTTTGTGACCAAAGCAGAAGCAATCGCCACTCTCAAGATTCCCACGAGCATATTGCTGAGTGCTGGGCTCATCGCTTTTGCCGCTGGCCTGGCCTTGGGGGGCGTTGGACTCTTCGTGGCCAATGTTGAGCAAAAGGGCTATGTCTGGCATCACCAGCAAGATTTCGGCGTCAAACACAACTGCTTTACATGCTACACGATGGCAGCTTATTGCGACCGGGATCATGTGGGCAACGTCTATGACCGGAAAACCCTATCGAAGCCGAAAAGTGCCCCACTCCTCAAGACACTCAACGGTCAATTTCCCGTCGATGCCTACCCTTACCCACCACCGTTTCTCCTAGTGCATCGAGCACTCATCACCATCAGTGAGGACTTCTTTGTACTCCGGCGAATCTGGTACCTGATCGTTGTGGTTTTCTGCCTCTGGGGCGCTTCGTCCCTGGTCACATGGGCTGGGGGAACAACCTTCAATCCCGGATTGCTCTTTTTGCCTGTCCTCTTACTGGCACCATCGACCTTAACCGCAATCCAAATTCAAAACGTCCATCCCCTGGTCCTCATCTCCTCCTTGGTCGGGATGATGGCATTCAGCAGGAATCGCAATCTCTTGGGGTCTCTGTGCTTGGCATTTGCAATCACCTGCAAAATTTGGCCCTTAGTTCTTCTTGTTCCCCTGGTTCTTGCCCGCAAATGGCGATCTATCATCAGCACGATCTTAGGGCTGATCACGTTAGGAATTCTATCTCGACTCACCTTCGGAACCGGGATATTCCACGATTTCATTCATTACCAATTGCCCAGACTGGCAAGCGGTGAAGCATTCAGTTTCATGACCAAGCATGCCGGGGCGATGACAGCGAACACCTCGATCTTTGGATTCTGGCACAAACTCTATGAGGTTGGCGTGTTCTCAGGCACCCCCCCAGAACTGCTCAACCCGATTCTGTCTTGGGGATATTTACTAGTTGCCGCTGCGGTCATTCTCTGGGCTTCTTGGGCAAGCAAGCGACTATTCCGCCTCGCCTTCAAAGATCATGAAGAAGGTCGAATCGCCCGCTTAAAGCTATTGACGATATGGTTGGCCATCTTGACGTTGGTTCAGTTACGCAGTCCCTTCCTTCCATGGCCCTACGGCGTCCTGACCACCCAATGGCTATTCATCATCTTAGCCGTTGAAGGGCAAGGAAAAACACGATGGCTCTTCATCCTGGGCTGGATCTACTATGCGGTTTACATTCCCTTTCCTGGAGGGCATGCCACACTCAACTTCATCTACGGCATGGTCGGAACAGCGCTCATGTTTGCAATCTCGGTTTTCGCCCTCTGGCGTTGCACTCGCAGAAACGGAACGATCACGGTCCCATAGGGACAAGCTGTTTCTCCCCATTGGGGGTGTATCCTTCCTCCACCAACTGTTCATAAGCAGTCAGTAAAGGTTCGCTACAATCATGAAGGAGAGCTTGGGTGTCAATAAGAGGAACAGCCTGCTCCTCAATCTGAACTGTGCCTGAGTAGAATCGTCGATGAATGGGGATACTAGAATCATGGAGATCGATTTCTTCCCCTTCGAACCGAAACCGACCAACAATCTCCTGCACGCGAAATCCTGACGGCCCGCCCTCATCGTGCAAGAGCAATAGGGAAGTCCGTGTCCTGGTCTCGCGCTGCTCGTCTTTCATGCCGAGATACACACCCAAGTCAAGAATCGGATAACAATTCCCCCGTAAAGGAAGAACGCCGATAAAATTGGGTTGCGTGTCTGGCAGTGAGAGAACCCCCTCGTCAGGCAAAACCTCAATAACATCAGCGCTAGGAAACCCGAAGATAGCATCCCTGGCCCGAACCAAGAGATAGGTTCCTGATAGCCGCTTTTGGTCACCACTGAGCTCCAGTGGATCTCTTTGTCTCTTCTGCTTGAGTCCTCCGAGAGATCGGATTGCCTCCCTTGATCCTCGCCACAACCCCACTGCCTCTCGGTCTTTTTCACTCACTAAAAGGACGGGATCGAAAACCTCATAAGTCTCATCAGAAAATTGAGCAAACCCCATACACCCAGGCATGGCATCCCCGCCCTCCAACACACCTGTCTTGGTGATATTGCTCATGTCCATGGTAAAGACAGCGCCGATAGCATCGACAAGAAGTGCGAAGGGCCGTGATTCAAATTCGACCACGACAAGACAAGCGGAACTTGCAATGGGTTCAACTCGCCCAGGGCCAAATCGGCTAGCCAAGTCGATCACCGGATAAACGTCGTCACCAATCGATTTACTGGCGAAGAATCCATCGAGGGGCAGATCGTCATAATCGAGGTCCACAGCCGGTACGATCTTCTTCACCCCTACCAAAGATAATAAGAAACGTTGGGATTGGACATGAACAGTTAACAGCTTGCCAAGCCTCTGAGCCTGAACTTCATCGAAGCCAAGAAGATCACTCATGGGATTGCCACCTCCACGACGTCCACACCACTCCTGGCATCGATCCTTTTACCGATTGCCGAACCCTGAAGAACAAAGTTAACGCCATTTTCTTCCACCAAGACGCTCTTAACGTAGTCAACCTGAATTGTGCCCCCAACGGATGGAGGTGGAAGAAGGTCCGCATCTTCAAACTTTGAGAGACCTTCAATGTGGTCAACCAGAAGAGCCACGACGGGATCCAAGTCCTCAAGGCGAACCAGCACGAAGCAGGTCTTCGGGGTAATGGGCGACGGATCACCCTGCCATAGCAAGACATGAAGATCGATTGCCGTGATTGTTTCCGACCGGAGATTGAGAACGCCCAAAACAGACGGATTAGGATGGTTAATTGGAGTTACGTCTGTGTAGGAAATCACTTCCTGAACCTGTTTCGATTCCAGTGCGAATCGGCGGCCGGCAACGTCGAAGATGAGCAACCTAACCATCAAAAAAGCTCGTCAATTGGTACTTCATCATTGGGGCCGCATCCGGGTGAAGAGACCACTTGCCGTTGGGTCTTTGGGTTATTGCCCCTATGGGTGAAGCGACTTCCGGCCATACTGCCCTTACCCTCCAAGATCCCTCGCAAGTCAACCACAACGCGCTCAAGCTCATCCGCTTGTTCGCCCAACATGTGAGCCGAAGCTGCGCTTTCCTCAGAAACCGCTGCATTTGATTGGACCACGGCATCGATCTGGGCCAAAGCCGCGTTGATCTCACCAATCGCAGTGGACTGACTCTTGCTCATTTCGTTGATTGCTCCAATCTTGGAAGTCACCGTTGTGACGGAAGATGTGATCTTTTTGAGCATCGATGCGGTTGAACCACAATGAGAGCTACCATCCTTGGCCGAATTGAGGGCAATTCGAATGCTCTCCGCTGTCTCGCTTGCGGCTTTGCCACTGCGTTCGGCCAAGTTTCGAACCTCTTCTGCGACCACGGCGAAGCGACGACCATGCTCACCGGCTCCTTCAGCTTCAATGGCCGCATTGAGCGCCAAGAGATTGGTCTGAAATGCGATATCCTCAATCGCCTTCAAGACGTTGGCCACGCTTGTGGTGCTCTCCTCGATTTCTTGCATGGCCGCCTGCATGCTATTCATGGTCTGGTCACCATCGCTGACGATTTCTTGGGCGCCATTGGCGAGTTCTGCCACTTCGGCGGCGCATTCCGCGTTAGCCCGTGCGGACCCAGCAACATCATCAATCGTCGCCGTTGTCTCTACCAATGATGCGGCGTTACTCTGCACACCTTCCGCCACATCTTGAGACGCTTGGGCAATCTCCTTCGATGCCGTGGCAATCGATTCCGACCCGGCGGCAAGCTTGTTGAGAGCTTCAGCCAAGGGTTTGGTAATTGATCGTCCAACGAAGAATCCAAGAATCCCAAGGCCAATAACCAAAGCCACTGCAATATTCTGAGCAGCATAAAGCGTCCCCAATTTGGCGTCCGAAGCCGATTGAAAAGCACCGGTGGCTGAATTCATCAGTTTCAGCAAAGAGACATTGTTCTCGACCAAGAACTGAAGAGCCTCAGACCGAAGCTGCGGAGATTTTTGACTTTCGGGGCTGGTCAAAACACCAATGCGTTTCTTGAATTCGACCCAAAGTTCTTTCCCCTTGGCGAGGGCGTCGATCACACCTTCATCTTCTGCTGGAGGCAAGGTACAAGTTTCCATCTTGCCGTTGAGAGTTTCACCTCCTTCAACAAGAGCCAGAAGAGTCCGATCGAATAGGGCTTCTGTTTTCATCAAAGCGTCACGCCATTGGGCATGCTTTTCTGGTGACTGGGCCCCGGCCAGAAGAACAGCCTCCTTGGTCATCCGCTGACTCAACATCCTCTGACGTCCGGTCAGATTGATTTGCAATCCATCGGCCTTCTTCTGATTCAACAAAGACGATGTCACGAGGACAAGAACAACAGGAAGGGCGACAAAAGTAATGACCAAGCTATTCAATTTAACATTGAGGCTGAGACGCATAAGTCGGATCCAGATTAAGAGAACAAAGTAGACGCCCATGCGCCATTGCCTTCATCGCATCTTCGTCTCTTGCTTTTCTCTTCTTGACGGTTTCTGGCCTGATGAGCAAGCCCAGCAAAAGTCCAATCTACAGATTCTGTGGACTACCAAGACCTTAAGCCCTCTCTGCGGCTGAGTGTCGCAGCCAGACAAATTGAGTTCAGATCTCCCATAGAAACGATGGACATAGCTGACCAATCCACCTTGCTCTCAAGAATCGAAGGATAAAGGAGTCACTGTCGTATTCTCGAACACCCAGTCTCCGTCAACGCAAAAATCTGTCGCTAAATACAACAGTAGACACTATTTCCACTATTTCTCTCAGTTTTTCTCCACCTTGGCCGAAGAGTAAACATGCAATCGTGAAAGAGGGATGCAGTATGCTCAGAATCTCAAGTGAAAAGTCTCAAGGCAGCAACGAAACAAACAGCCAAGAGAACACCGTCCATGTCGCCAACGGCCCTGTCGCCAGTGGAGGAAGCGATTCCACCGCACCAAACGTCGACATGAGTCAGACGAAAGAACCAAGGAGCACACAGCAAGAAATTGAAGGCAACCACGCCGCCCATGTCTTGCCTTGGCTCACAGAAGAAATTCGATTCCACGCCGCTCTCGACATGGGTTGCGCCGATGGCAGCGCTGTCAAATTGCTGCAGGAAGCTGGGTATGACGGCCATGGCATTGACCTGAATCCCAGCGCTCAAGGGATCAACAACATCCAAACCGGTGACTTCTTTAAGTCGTCCTACGAAGATGGGTGTTTCGATGTGGTCATCTGTTGTAATGTCCTGCAAGACATTCCCAACTACCGTATTTCGGAGTTGCTGGCAGAAGTCAACAGAATCTCAAACTCCTACATCATGATCACAACGCCCTCAACCGAGTGCGATAATCCCACGGGTGAAACCCGTGAAGTTTCTTGGTGGTGCGAGCGCATCCGTGACTTCGGCTGGAAATTCCGCATTCTGCGGGAAGACCCAGAAACGGGACACATGGTCATCCTCGCCGAGAAACCAAACAGCTTGGCCGCCCAAATCCTGCCCCTCATTGATGCAGGAGAATTGGATGGCAGTGCCGATCAAAATCCCACCTCGCGGGTCATCGCCAAGATCGACGAAGCTGTTGACACACTCAACTCTGGGAATCACGAGGCCGGTTTCACCATGATTTCCGAGTTGGCAGACATCCTGCTTTCCGCTGACATGAACTTGGCAAACGTCCAACCGTTGTTCGCTGAGATCATCAAAGCCATGGAGGCACAAGACATAAAGAACATCATCAGTCTCTTGCATAACGAGCTGAGATCTGCACTGCAGAATCCATAGACGAACAAGAATGGGGACCAGAAGTCTCTTCAGGTAGAGCCTTGGGAAGGGTAAAGCGTCGGGCAATCAGCTCGACGTTTTTTTTGCCCACCTTGCTAAAGAGAAGAGCCTAGGGAAATTGAATCACAGCCCCGACGATTTCATGAGATTGCGGTCGTTGAGTAAAGGACTCGCCCCCAAGAGAGCTTAGAACAACGATTCCTGAGACTCCTTTCCAAAACACAACATCGCCAAGGGTGGCGTTAGTTCCGGTCTTGAGTGCAAACCACAGGATGCACCCAGGATGACTGAAGCGACAATGTCGTGGAGATAGACTCAGATTTCCTGCCTCACTTGGGGAAATTCCACTCATGCCGAGTTCAATGAACTCTTTGTGGCAAAGCCGCGAAACCCCAAAACAGGCCCTCATCAGACATTCTGACGCTGTTTGTGCTCATCCTGAGACACGAACTCACGGAATCGAAACGTGGATGTCCCCATCCTAAAAACTCTCTGCCCATCCTGGCATTCTGGCTCACGATTCGCAGTTTTCGCCACCATAACCCGACTCATTCATGGGATCGTGGTCGTTGTGTGAGGAAAGGCCCCGCGAAAAAGGCCCGAAACACAGCATCGCCAAGAGCGGCCGCGAGATCGTGAATTATTCGGGACAATGCTTCGCCCTATTGCATCATGGGAGCCCAAAAGATGGAAGTCCGAAACAAAGCCACTCGAATCGACCTTTTTAGCCTAAGCACGCCGCAAATGCGGGCATTCCATATGTCATGGTTTGCCTTCTTCTTGTGTTTCTTTGCTTGGTTTGGAATTGCCCCCCTCTTGCCCATCGTCAAAGAAGAACTGGGATTAAGTAAGGAACAGCTTGGCAATACGCTCATTGCCTCTGTGTCCATTACCATCATTGCCCGTCTCTTCATCGGTTGGCTTTGCGACCACATTGGTCCGCGGAAGAGTTATACCTTCCTACTGATTTTCGGATCAATTCCGGTGATGTCCATTGGCTTGGCAAACACCTACGAATCTTTCCTCCTCTTCCGCTTGGGAATTGGCGTCATCGGCGCTTCCTTTGTCATTACCCAGTACCATACATCTGTGATGTTTGCCCCAAATTGCGTCGGAACAGCAAACGCGACTTCCGCTGGTTGGGGTAACTTAGGTGGCGGTGTCACCCAGATGGTGATGCCCCTGGTCATGGCAGCTTTTGTTGGTTTAGGTTACTCCGACGCCATCAGTTGGCGCGCTTCGATGGTTGTAGCTGGCGCCGTCTGCTTCCTCACTGGTATCGCTTACTACAAGTTTACCACCGACCTCCCGAACGGTAACTTCGAAGACCTACGAGAATCTGGCGAGCACCGATCCAAAGCTAAGACCAAAGGGGCCTTTGGCGAGGCTCTCCGTGACAAACGGGTATGGGCGCTGTTTTTCATTTACGCCGCTTGTTTCGGCATTGAGCTCACTATCAACGGTATTGCCGCCGTCTACTACCGAGAATCATTCGGCCTGGGTCTCAAAGCTGCCGGTTTAGCCGCTGGACTATTCGGGCTGATGAACATCTTCGCGCGGACTTTGGGGGGATACATCAGTGACAAATTCGTCAAGAACGGCGGTTTGAGTGGCCGAGTGCGTTGGCTCTTCATCGCCCTTCTCATCGAAGGCATCGCCTTGGTTTTCTTCTCGAGAATGACGGTCTTGCATTTGGCCATTCCGATGATGATTGTCTTCAGCCTCTTCGTTCAGATGTCAGAAGGTGCCACCTACTCGGTCGTGCCTTTCATCAACAAGAAGGCTCTTGGTGCCGTCTCCGGCATCGTTGGTGCTGGCGGAAACATGGGGGCCGTGGCTGCGGGATTCTTGATGCGCTCCGAAGATCTGAGCTATGCTGACGCATTCATGATTCTTGGCTTCTGCGTCGCTGCTGCAAGCTTCTTAACCTTCTTCGTACGTTTCTCACCTTCCATGGAAAGTGCGGCGAAGGAAGAGCAGAAAATTGCCATGGCCGAACGCGCTGCCATTGAGGCTTCACGACCCAAGAAAGCACCCCTTTTCCCTGCTATCCGGCGCGCATTCAAGAACATCCGCCCCATGGATGGCCTCCGCGTCTACATCGGATTAGCCCTCATGGTGAAAGGGATTTACTTCATCACCGATACAGCATCATTAGAAACCAAACTCACTGGGCCCGCGGCGGAGTGGGACACCTTCTTGGCATGGATCATTGTATTCTGCCACGTTATTGGCGGTGCCAGTTTGGCTTTGGGTTTCATCAGTCGCGTAGCAGCCGGTGTGAATGCATTCATTGTCTTGGGAGCCGTTGGAGTCTACCTCTTTGGTGAAGGAGACTACGGCGGCATGTTGTCCACCAATGAAGGATTCCAGTTCACCTTCCTTGTCTTCGTCACATTGGTCCTTTTGGTCTGGCGGGGGTCAGGTCCAATGTCCTTAGACCGCATGCTGTCTGACAAACCTGACTGTTTCGTTGACGACGACAAATAATCTATATTCGGTACCCGGTCAGATTCGCCAGTTTTATAGATGACGTCAGATCTATCAATGAGATCAATTGCTTGGCAGAAACTGCTGGGCGCGGAACGATCCAAGAAACTGGAAAATCTGACCGTCGGTGCCGTATGCACTTGATCTATTTCTCTTGAGCTCGGAAAACCTGGCCAGGAGATTCAGGCGAAAATGTATCAGATGACGGGATGATGAAGTCGCGGGATCCTCGTAGTCGTGGCACCGAGACCACGCGAATACGAAAGACCCCGTCCCGGTCTACAGTGCGTTCGAACTTTCCCGAGCGATTCGTTTTGCAAACAACGAAAGAAAGGTCCTTCCAAGTGCCGTCAGGAAGAAGACGCTCAAAAGAAACAAAAGCGCTACGAATGGGCTGGTCTTCTTGATCGAGAATCTGCCCAACCAGAGAATGAGCCTTCACGAGCTTGATCACCTTCTGATGGTCTTGAGGCTCCACGCCGACATCAAAAAAGAGACTACTTTCTTCTGAGGTCGTGAGTCCAGAACTATCCAGGTCAAGAAAACGGATAAAATGCCTTCCAGCAGTCAGGCGATTGGAGACAGCTTCCCCAGCAACATCCGTTTGCAGTTCGTCAAGCTGAATCGTCGAACGATTGATACCCGTACCTTGGTGCAGAACGCGGAACATGAGCCCACTCACGGGTTGCCCAAACTCATCGATGACAGAGAATCGTTGAGGAATAGCAGCAGGAATGATCACCTCGACAGCCTTCGTTTCTTCCCCTGAGACAACGGCGAAGGGAGAGCTTTGGGCCCCCGGTGCATGAGGGGGGTCGCAAAGGACTTTCCATTCTCCAGGAGGAACGCCCTTAAAGAAAAAAGTGCCATCATCACCAGTAGTCACCTTGTGTTTAGTTGATTTCGAAGCTTGAAGAGCATTCAGCCCAAAGACTGAGTCAGATTTGACCATAAGAACCGTCAGGCTGGCGACATCCATCCCCATAGCCCCCACGACCTTTCCTGACACCGAACCCGACTCCATTGTCTTGATAATGAGATTCTCTTGCCAATTGGTATCGCTCACATAGACCATAACCCTGCGAAACTGGGGCTCGATCCGAATCCTGTGGAGCTTTCCCGACAATCCCCTTGGCGTTGAATCTGCCGCCAATCGCGCGAACGGCCCCAAGGTCGGTTGATGATCTTTCAGCATCTCCATGACATCGAGGGTCAGATCCCCTTGATTGATCACCAGAGAATTCCATCCACCATCGATGTGAGCAAAACGGAACTCACCGTTCTTGTTGGATACAGTTGAGCGCCGATTGGAATAGCCCGCGATACCACTTCCGTAGCAATCCAAACGTACCCCAGGCATCGGTACACCAGATCGCCCATCGATCAAAACGCCAGCAATCTCGCTACCTTTGGAAACCGGAATAACCACCAGACGTTCCCCACGCTCAAGAATGGGAAAGCGGCGCCTTCTGTAGCCAGCAGCATTAGGGTTGTCGATCGTAGACAGATGCCAGACCTTTGACAACAATTCGATCCGAATCTCTGGTACATCAGGATAATGAGCTACCGTGGCCTCCCCCTTTGAGCCAGACTCACCAAGACTAATGAACTTGCTTGCCGGACTGACAACTGCAAATCGAATTTCGGGGATGCCCTCTCCATTCTGGGTGCTTACGAAACTGAGTTTCAAAGGGCTTCCATCCGGGACAGAAAAAATGAGCCTCCCCTGAGCATCCATGTCGTTGTCGAAGAAATTTCGGTCAGCAAACGTTCCGAAGCTTGGATGAGTGAATTCGATGCCAGCAAGCGACCGCCTCTTGGTAAAGCAATAGAACTCCCGATCATCTTGGGTAGGCTCTTGGAACCGAAGAACTCTCGAGTTCCGATCCGCACCAACATGCAAGGTCCGCATGACTCTCGGCTGGCGAAACTCCTCGCCATTGGCACCCAGGACAATCCCCCTGACCGAAGGATTCTTGAAGCGCAATCGAAACTCAGATGGACTGCCACCATGGGAGCGAACAAAGAGAAGAAACTCAGGATCGTAGTCTGGATGAACAAACAGGAAGTAAAGAGGCGTGGCGGAATCGACTATTGCAAGCCCCATGTCGAAACGCCCCTGAAGATCACTTCGTGTCTCTAAGAGGATTGGGGACGCTTCTGCAACCTTTGAATCAACGCTCTCAATCAAAGACACTTGAGCCCCGGAAACAGCTCGTCCAAGAGGATCAAGGACAAGGCCCCATCTCTTGCTGTGGACTTGATTCACTTCCTGAGGATTCGAAGGATCTTCAGGTAACTTCGACAAAGAGGAAACGGACGGCTCCTCCGGTTCGCCATCTACCAGAGGACTCCCCGTGAAAAGTGATCCTTTCCCTTCTCCCCCCTGGTCAGAAAGCCAAAATATCACAGCCAGACACAGAACAGCTACGATCACAACAGCGAGCTTCGTCCGATCGCCCATGATTCATGACTCCCCACAAACACATCTATAGCCCATGGAGAGTGAAAGAGCATCCCGGTCTTCGTCACAATTCTTCTTGGAATTCTCCGATCGGATACCGTATACGGAGAAGGGCGAAGATATGTTGCCATATCTTCGCCCCAAAATCTCCGGTTTCGTCTATTCTCAGGTTGCTAAACTTAGCTTGGGTAGTTTCTTGGACATCATCCAGAAGAAAGCTGAGAGAACTGCCAACGGAGGACCGATCTCCCACAGACCTAAGGGAGGTAGATCTGGAAACGCTGTTGGCGTGATGATGATGTAAAGATCTAACCAACGACCCACCAAAAGAATCAAGGCCACCCGTCCCAAGATCGCGGGGTTCGCTTTCCACGGTGCTGGTAGAAGAATAAGGAAAGGAGCCACGAAGTTGAGGATCAAGCTTAAATAGCTCAATGTCGCCCAGCTCCCCGTCATGCGCGTGGCAAACCAAGATGTTTCTTCTGGCATGTCTGTGTACCAGATCAGCATATACTGGCAATACCAGATATAGCCCCAAAAGAAACTGAATGCGAACATCAACTTACCCAAGTCATGTGCCAAGTTTGGTGACAGCGGCTTCATTGCTCCTAAGTGGATACCACGCAATACAACTAAGGTTATGGCGGCAGCTCCAGATAGAAACAGTCCGGCAAAGCAGTAGACGCCGAACATGGTGCTAAACCATGTAGGCTCCAAAGACATGAGCCAATCGAATGAGAAAATGGAGAAGCTGAATCCGAATAGAACCATGAACACCCCGGCTCTGCCACGCCCACTCTTCTTGTGCATCCATTTAGCACCGAAAGCCCAAACGACGAAACAAAGAATTGATCTCAGAATGAATGAATTGAGATTGAGCCACCCCAACTTATGCGCCATGTGTGAAGAAACATTCTCTGGCGTCATGTGGAACCAGTCATAGAGAGTCGAGGCACCAAAGACACAGAGAATAGCCAAACCAGCACTGAGAGGTAAGAGGCTCGTTGTCTTCTTAGCAATTGGAACAATCCGGTCAGCCCAGTTAGCTGCACACAAGCGCACGATGGCGATTAGAACGGGTCCGGACATAGCCAGACCAATGAGCATACAAACGGAAACCAACCAGGACGACCAAATTCGCTCTGGAGCGGCAAAAAGTCCAACAGCAAACACAAGGAAACCTGTGGCCATGATGCCTTGGTAGCTCTTGCTCAGAGGTTCCGCAGTTGATTGATTCTTGGTGGTCATTTGAGAACCCCCTGTAGCTTTCTCACGTAGAGAATTGTCTTCCATCGGTCGTCTCGCCCAATCTGGGCCCCATGACTTGGCATGTTGTTTCGGCCAAGGGTTATGGCGTGATAAATCTCGCCATCGGGCATTTTCTTGGCATTCTCTAACAGCAAAGAAGGGGGAGGCGGAACGCCCCTTTTGGTCACAGTCCCATCACCCTTGCCCCCTTCACCATGGCATACAGCGCAATAAATCTTGAAGTTGCGAGCACCTCTTTCCAGATTCGCTGGATCAGGCTTGAAGGGATTCACCAGTTCCTGACCAGCACGTTTCGCCTCTTCCAGGCCATCACCATAGGGAAATGGCATGAATCCGCGAACGATCGTTCCAGGCACGGGAAGCCTAAGATTGCGCCCATCGTCAAAGACAGGGTTTGATTCCTGAGACTGATAAGCTGCGGAGGTATTCATGTCCATCAAGAATTCTGGCGTGCGTACCGACAAATCTCGCTCACAACCGTGTTGGAGAAGAAGAAAGAGCAAACACCAAAAAATCATCAACGAAACTAAGAGGTTGCGAGCGGTCATGATTTCACCTCCTCCATCTGGTCCCAAGAGCGAATGGCTCCATGACGATCCCAAAGGTCTGACAAGTCAGTTTGTGTCAAGCCTGCCCCTTTATCGCGAATCACGACCACAAATTCATCGTCCGTAACCGATGCCTCTGGGAGTCGCGGTTTCTTGCCGAAAAAGAGACGATTCGAGATGAAGAACGTGGCGACAACGCCCAAACTGGCAAACAGAACAGTGAGTTCGAAAGCCACGGGAACAAACGCCGGCCACGATTCGAATGGCTTGCCACCGACGTTGAGTGGCCAATCGTCACGAGACGTGAAATATTGCAACCAACGAGCCAAAGCCAGCCCTGACAAACCAAAGAAGAAACAAGCCCAAGTCAGTTTCGACCGTTTCATACCCATAGCTTCTTCGATGCCATGAATAGGATAGGGGCCATGGACATCGACCACATCAAATCCGGCTTCGCGGCATTCTTTCGCCGCGGAACAAGCATCATGGTCATCGGTAAAAGCGCCAAAATGGAGCCACCTCAATTCTCTTTGTTTGAAAACCATTAGGCGTGCCCTCCCTTCTTCTCTAAGACTCCCTTAACTTCTGACATCGCCAGGAATGGGAAGAAGCGACAGAACAAAAGAAACAAGGTGAAGAACAAACCGAAGCTGCCAACAAAGGTGGCCACCTCAATCGCCGTTGGACAATAGCTGGCCCAACTTGACGGTAAGAAGTCCCGATGGATGGACGTCACAATGATAACGAAACGCTCGAACCACATACCGATGTTGACAAAAATGGTGACGATAAAGACCAGGAGCAAGTTCTTGCGCACTTTGCCAAACCAAAGCAACTGGGGGATGATCACGTTACAAGAAACCATGATCCAGTAGGCCCATCCCATAGGGCCTCGAATGCGATTGAGGAAGGCAAACTGCTCATATTCGCTGCCAGAATACCAGGCGATAAATAGCTCTGTTGTATAGGCGAATCCAACGACGCAGCTACCAAAGACAATGACGCGACAAGCGGCGTTAATGTGTCGCTGTGTTATGTAGTTCTCAAAGTTGAGGACTTTACGAGCGATGAGCATGAGTGTCATCACCATGGCAAAGCCTGAGAAAATGGCTCCAATCACAAAGTAGGGTGGAAAGACCGTCGTATGCCAACCCGGAATCACTGCTGTCGCGAAGTCGAAACTCACCACACTGTGCACAGAGACCACCAAAGGTGTCGCCAAACCGGCGAGCAAGAGATAGACAACTTCGTAGCGCATCCAAGAGCGCTGGGATCCACTCCAACCCATGGAGAAGAAACCGAATATTGCCTTCTTGATCTTGGATTTTGTCCGGTCACGCAAGGTGGCCAAGTCAGGTATGAGCCCGAAGTACCAGAAGACGGCTGAAACCGTGAAATAGGTACCAATGGCAAAGACGTCCCAAAGGAGAGGTGATCGAAAGTTCACCCAAAGGGGACCGCGAAAGTTGGGATAAGGAAAGACCCAATGGGCTAACCAAGGGCGGCCCATGTGAATGACCGGAAATAGACCGGCGCACATGACGGCAATGATAGTCATGGCCTCAGCTGCACGATTCATCGACGTCCGCCACTTCTGTCTCATCAAGAAGAGAATGGCAGAGATCAATGTTCCAGCATGGCCGATTCCAACCCAAAAAACGAAGTTGGTGATGTCAAAGGCCCAACCGACCGTCTTGTTAAGGCCCCAGGTGCCGATACCTGTGGCGATCTGATACCAGACGGCGGCAAACCCGACACCCAACAAACTGAGAGCAACAATAAACGCTACCCACCAGGACTTACTGGCGCCCCTTTCGATGGGAGCTGCCACGTCGGCGGTCACATCCTTTGGCGTTCTGTCTCCGAGAATAAGTGGAGGGATGTCCACACAAGCTTCATCAGCCATGTCGTCCTCCTTCCTCTTCGTCATGATTGCGCACGATTGTGCGATAGGCGACTGTTGGTTTCACGTTTAGTTCCTCTAACACTAGAAACTCCAAAGGATCAGCCATCGCTTCTGCGACTTGGCTCTTGTGGTCTTTGGTATTGCCAAAAACGATAGCGGTCGTTGGGCATGTCTGCATGCAAGCCGGTTCGATCTCTCCATCTGCCAGAGGGCGACCTTCTCGCTTGGCATCAGCCTTCGCAGACTGAATCCTCTGCACGCAGAAACTGCACTTCTCCATCACCCCGCGGGAGCGAGTCACAACGTCTGGATTCAAGGCCATGTTCTGCAAACGATCTTCGTGGGAGTAGTCGAACCAATTGAATCGCCGAACCTTGTAAGGACAGTTGTTGGCACAATAGCGAGTGCCGATGCAGCGATTATAAACCTGTTGGTTCAAGCCCTCTTCACTGTGGACCGTTGCCAGC